>JBCCRG010000178.1:0-7210 GCA_039208155.1 Bacteroidota bacterium
ACGCCGAGCGCCTGCAGCGAGTCGAGGCGGGCCGTGACGGCGGCGAAGGTGCCTTCCTCGGAGAAGTTGCGGACGAAGACCTCGTAGAGCACCGTCTCCTCGTCGGTGAAGGCCACGGTCTCGACGGGAGCGGTGCCGTCGGCATCCGGCGCAGGGGCATCGGCCTCGCGGCATCCGGCGGACAGCAGCAGCGCGAAGACAAAGGCCAGGAGAGGGAGTCGAGCGAGCATGGAGGCGATCGGGGAGAGCAGACGGGAATGGGGTCATTCAAAATAGGGAATTGGCTTCGCTCGCAGCGAACGGTTGCTGTATGCAGATCCCCCACTTCTGCCGGACGCCTCACGTGCCTGGGTCGTATCGTGGGGCGCACGTTTCACGTTTTGCTGCCCCCGATGCGCCGCGTTTTCGTTTCCCCCCGCCTGGCCTCAGCCTGCCTTGCTGTCCTCATCGCGTTCGCGCTGAGCGCCTGCACGCACACCCGTCCGAACCTCGACCCGCAACCGGGCGCGCGCCTGGACGCGCCAGCCCCGACCGCCCCACCGACACACCGCGTCGTGCTGGTCGGCAACACCGGCGTCGCGCCCGAGACCGACGCCGTCCTCGACCGCCTCGGCGTTGAGCTCGCCGCCCTCAGCGCCGACGAGCAGGAGGAGACGACGGTCGTCTACCTCGGCGACGTCATGCCGGGCGGAATGCCAGACTCGTCCTCGACGGAGCGCGCGGAGGCGGAGGCGCACCTGCGGCGGCAGCTCGCGCCGCTGGCAGGCTTCCGAGGCCGAGTGGTCGTGCTCGCTGGCGACCGCGACTGGACCGGCGGCCTCGCTGCGCTGCGCCGTACGGAGACGTTCGTGGAACAGCACCTCCATGCCATTCTGGAAGACGAGGCGGATGACCCGGACGTGGACAATACGTTTCGTCCCGACGACGGCTACCCCGGCCCCGACGAGGTGAAGCTCGCCGACGGCCTCCGCCTCTTCGCGCTCAACACCGGCTGGTGGCTGACGGGCGAGGAACGCCCCTTCGGCGACACAGGCGACTACGACCTCGTGGAGCCCGTCGATATGCTCGCCGAACTTGAAGACCGGCTGGAGGACCGCGACGACGACGACGTCATCGTAGTGGGCCACCACCCGCCTCGCTCGAACGGGCGCTACGGCGGGGCCTATCCGCTCGCCGACCACCTCTTCCCGCTGCGCAACGCCCTCGGGCCGCTCGGCTACCTCGTCCCGCTCCCCGTCGTGGGCTCGGCCTACCCGCTCTACCACGCCTACATCGGCACGGACCAGGACCTCGCCGAGGCGCGCTACGCCGCGCTCAACACCGCGCTGTTGGGCGTCTACCGCTCGCACGAGAACGTCTTCGTAGCGGGGGCGCACGACTTCAGCCTCCAGCACTTCCCACTCAACGCAGGCGAGTTCAACCGGCATGTCGTGGTGAGCGGCGCGGCCGTGCGCGGCGAGCGCGTCGCAGGCGGAGGCGGCACCGCTCTTACGACCGCCGCGCCAGGCTACGTCGTGCTCGACTTCTACGCGGACTGTGCCGTGTGGCTGCGCGCCCAGGGCGCAGCGGCCGAGCCGATCGCGCGCTACCAGGTCCGCGAGGCCGACATCGACTACGTGCCCGGCGAGGAGGCGGAGCCCGAGCCCGCCGTCCTGACGGCGTCGGCGGACGCGGCCGAGCCCAAGCCCGGCACGACGGTGCGCGTCGCCATGAACCCGGACTACGACAACCTCGGTGGCTTCGGGCGGCTCTTCGCCGGCGACCACTGGCGCGAAGCGTGGGCCACGCCCGTGACGCTCCCCGTCCTCGACGTCGGCACCGCCGGGCGCGACTCCACGGCACTCGTCTCGCTCAAGCGCAGCGGCTCCGGGCAGACCTTCGGCCTCCGCCTCGCCGAGATCGGGGACGACGAGCGCACCTACGCCCTCCGCTCCGTGGACAAAGAGGCGGCACGGCGGTGGCCTGAGGAGCTGCGCGGCGGCTTCGCCGAGGCGGCCATCCAGGACCAGACCTCGTCGTTCCACCCATTCGCGGCGCTGCTCGTGCCGCCGCTCGCGAAGGCCGTCGGCATCTACCACACGGAGCCACGCCTCGTCTACATCCCCGACGACCCGCGCCTGGGCCGCTTCCAGGCGTACATGGCCAACCGCCCCGCCCTTCTCGAAGAGCGCCCGGACGAGGACATGAGCGACATCGCCACGATGGGCTTCGCGGAGGAGGTGACCTCCACGCCAGACATGTGGGAGGAGGTCCTGGGCGACGTGGACCACGTGGTCGACCAGCAGATGTTCGTCCGCGCGCGGCTCCTGGACCTCTTCCTCGGCGACCACGACCGCCACGACGACCAGTGGCGCTGGGCGGAGTTCGAGCCCTTCGAGCTAGACTCCACGCTCACCGGCGACGCGCGCACCGAGGGCAAGGTCTACCGCCCCATCCCGCGCGACCGCGACTACGTCTTCATGCGCATGGACGGCATCGGCCCGTGGCTCACGAAGCAGCTCTTCGCGCGGCAGTACCAGGGCTTCGGCTACAGCTACGGCTACGTCCGCGGCAGCCTCCGCAACGGCCTGGGCCTGACACGGCGCTACACCAACCGCCTCACCCGCGAGGACTGGATCACGGCGGCCCGCCAGATGCAGGAGGCCCTGTCCGACTCACTCCTGGAGACGGCCATCCGCGAGAACTGGCCGCCCGAGATCATAGCGCTGCATGGCGAGGAGATCGGGCGGCGGATGCGCGTCCGCCGCGATCTGCTGGAGAAGGTCGCCGCGAGCGTCTACGCCGATATGGCCTCCGTCGTAGACGTGGTGGGCTCCCACAAGCACGAGCGCTTCGCCGTCACCCGCCAGGCCAACGGCGACGTGGAGGTGGCTGTCTTCAAGGCCAAGAAGGACGGCGAAGTGGTCGAGGAGGTCTACCGCCGGACGTTCCACGCGGACGAGACCGGCGAAGTGCGGCTCTACGGCCTCGACGGCCGCGACCGCTTCGTCCTCGACGGCGACGGCGGCTCGATGACGATCCGCATCATCGGCGGGCCCGGCGAGGACACCGTCGAGAACAGCTCGACGGCGCGCGGCCTCGGGGCGGGCACGCTCGTCTACGACTCCATCGAAGGGACGACCGTCGAGCGCGGGCGCGACACCGGCCTGCGGCTCTCGTCCGATCCGCGCGTGCTGGACTACAACCGGAGCGACTTCACCTTCAACAGCACGATGCCGCAGCTGGCGTTCCGCGCCAACGAGGAGGACGGCTTCTTCATCGGCGGCGGGGCGACGTTCACGCGGCATAGCTTCCGCAAGAGCCCGTTCGCGAGCCGCCATCGGATCTCGGCCTCGGTCGCCGCAGCCACCGGCGCGTTCTTCGCCGAGTATCGCGGCCACTTCACCGACACCTTCGGCACGGTCGATCTCGCCCTCGATGCAGACGCCGCCACGCCGAACAACGTCCGCACGTTCTTCGGGCTGGGCAACGAGACGCCCAACACGGTCAGCCAGCGCGAGTTCTACCAGGCCCGCCTCGCCGAGGTAGACGTGGAGGCTCGGCTGCTGTGGATGCTCGCGTCGCGGGCGTCGATCTCGCTCGGCCCGCGCGTCGCCTACGTCAACGTGCGCGACGATGACGACCGCTTCGTTGGGACGCCGCAGGCAGGCATCGCGCCGTCGTCGTTCGAGAACCAGTGGTTCGGCGGGCTCGCCGCCCGCGCCGACCTCGACGCGCGGGACAACCTCGCGCACCCACAGCGTGGCTTCCGCTGGACGCTCGACGGGACGTGGAACCTCGGGCTGAACGATGCCGCCTCGAGCTACCTCCAGCTGGCCTCAGCGCTATCGCTCTACGTGCCGGTAGCCCCGCGGCGCGTCGTGCTCGCCCTGCGGGTCGGCGGGGCGCACAACGTGGGGTCGTTTCCGTTCTTCGCCGCGAACACGCTCGGCAGCCGCGAGACGCTGCGCGGCTACCGGCGGACGCGCTTCGCCGGGCGGACCTCGTTCTACCAGAACGCCGAACTGCGCGCCCGCGTCCTCCGCATCCAGACCTACCTCACCGCCATCGACATCGGCGTGCTCGGCTTCGTGGACAACGGCCGCGTCTGGACCGAGGCCGACGACACGCCGGTGGACGGCATCCGCGTCTCGCAGTCGTTCTTCGAGGGCTACCACCTCGGTGGCGGCGGCGGCCTGTGGGCGAGCTTCTACGACCAGTTCGTGCTCTCCGGCACCGTCGGCACCTCCGAGGAAGAAACGCTCGTCGAGGTTGGCGTCGGATTCAAATTCTAGATGATTGATGTTCGATTTCAGATTTGTTTTCTAATCGAAAATCATCAATCACAAATCGCAACTTCCCCTTGCTCCTCGACACCCTTGGCGATCACTTGCGGACGCAGCGCCTCGGGCACGTCGCGCGCGGCTTTGCGACGCTCGCCTCGACGATGGACGAGGCGGCAGCGTGGGCGGCCGACGGGGCTCCGCATGGCGCGCTCGTCACAGCGGAGGCCCAAACGGCGGGGCGCGGACGCCACGGGCGCGCCTGGCACGGGACGCCGGGCGCCAACCTGCACGCCACGCTCGTGCTGCGCCCCCGCCTGGCGCGACGCCGTTGGGGCCTGCTCGCCATCGCCGCCGGGCTCAGCGTCCTCGACGGCGTCGCGGCC
Source organism: Bacteroidota bacterium (assembly GCA_039208155.1). GTDB lineage: Bacteria > Bacteroidota > Rhodothermia > Rhodothermales > Rubricoccaceae > JBCBEX01. Next base: position 4,649 of record JBCCRG010000178.1, read on the forward strand.
TATCTGCCTGCGACCGCCGACTGGCTCGCGCTCAAGTGGCCGAACGATGTGCTGCTCGACGGCCAGAAACTCGCCGGGGTCCTCGTCGAGGCCCGTAGTGACGCTGCGCTGCTCGGAATCGGGGTGAACGTGAATGAGACCGCGTTCCCCGACACCCTCGCTGCCCGCGCGACCTCTCTTCGCCTCGCGCTCGGCGGCAATACTGGGGACACCGAGGCGAAGGATCCCGGAGAGATCAACCGCACAGCCCTCCTCGCCTCCGTCTTGCTCGCCCTCGAAACCCGGGTCGATGCGCTGGACGCTGACGCCGCTGGCGTACTCGCCGACGCCGAACGTCGCCTCGCTGGGCTCGACGGGGCCGTGAACGTCCGCGCCCCCGATGGCACCGCGCTGCATACGGGCTTCGCGCTCGGCCTCGCCCCCGACGGCGGCCTGCGGCTCGACACCGGCACCGGCGAGGTAGTCGTCCACGCGGGCGAGGTGACCCTGTCGGAGTAGTTTGGCGCATCGCTCTCTCCGCCCCCTCGTCTCCCCGGCTCACTCTGTGTTTCTCGCGCTCGACCTCGGCAACTCCTCTGCGAAAGTGGGCCTCTTCGAGGACGCGGCTCCGCCCGAGGCCACGCCGACTTTCGCGTTTGCGCTCAAATCGGTATCGGAGGCGCGGCTGCGCAGTGCGCTGGCGGACGCAGATGTGTCTCCACATGCTATCACGGCAGCGGGGCTGTGTTCGGTAGTGCCGAGGCAGACCGTGCGGGCTGTCAAGACGGTCGAGGCCGTATGTGGGACGACGCCAAACGAGGTGCGCGCGGACGGCGTGCTGCCCATCGCCCTCGCCTACGAGACGCCCCACACGCTTGGGGCAGACCGCATCGCTGCTGCTGCCGCTGCCCACGTGCTCCACGGCTGTGCCGCTTCGGACACGCCGCGCCCTGTGGTCGTGATCGACGCTGGGACGGCGGTGACGCTGGAGGTGGTGGACGCAGGCGGGACCTACCTCGGCGGCGCGATCCTGCCGGGGCTCCGGCTCCAGCGCACCGCGCTCGCGCGCGGGACCGCGCAACTCCCGGCCGTACCGCCCGTAGCGCCGCCGTCGGCCATCGGCCGCTCGACCACGACGGCCCTGCAGTCGGGCATCGTGCTCGGCCTCCTCGGTGCCATCGATGGTCTGCTGGACCGCATCGCCCGTGAGCTTGCGACGGCGCCGTTCGTCGTCGCGACGGGCGGGAGCGCGCCGCTGCTCGCGCGCCACCTCGGCCGCATCGACGCCCTCGCGCCGCACCTCGTCCTCCAGGGCGTTCGTCTCTTGACCGCCCCCCGCTAATTCTCGCGAGCCGCGCCCTACCCCCCGTCATGCTCCGCCTGCTCCTGCTTGGCTGGCTCCTGCTCAGCCTTCTCCTCGTACCTGCTGCCGTCGCCCAGGATGACGACCAGACGCCCACGGACCCGCACGATGCGCTGATGCAGGCCCGGGCGACGTATGCCGACGGCAACTACGCCGCATGCGCCCGCAGCTACGCCGCCGCCATCGACCTCGGCGTAGTCCGCGACGGCGTGGCCTACAACGCGGCGTGCTGCTACGCCCTCGCGGGCGACGCGGAGCAAGCGTTCACCTACCTCCAGAAATCGCTCGACGCAGGCTGGCGCGACGCTAACCACATGCTTGCCGACGCTGACTTGACTTCCCTTCGAGACGACCCTCGCTGGTTGGAAGCCGTCGCTGCTGCCGTAGCCAACTACACGGCTTACGCTTCGACGATCAACCAGGAGTTGATGGAGATGCACGCCGCGGACCAATCCGAGCGCTTTGCCTTGATGCGCGGCGAACTGGACTGGGACGTGGTCGGGGCCAACGACGAGCACCGACGCACGCGCGTCTACGAGATGCTGGAGGCTGGGGAGGTCGAAGCTGCCGCCGACCACTTCCACGCAGCGATGATCCTCCAGCACGGGCGTACGTCCGACGACTATGCCAAGGCCTGCGAGCTCGCTGAGCGGGCCGTCAAACTCGATCCCTCGCACAGCACCGCGCGCTGGCTCACGGCCGCCGCCACCGACCGCTACCTCTGGAGCATCGACGAACCGCAGATCTACGGCACCTAGTCCACCGTCGGCGACGACGGGCTGCTCACGATGGAGCCTATCGACGAGGACGCCGTCTCCGACGCCGAACGCACTGCCAAGGGCGTCCCAACGCTCGACAAGGCCCATGCGCGTCTCGCCCGGCAGAACGCTGAGCGCCAGGCCGCGATGGATGCCGACGGGGACAGCGCCTCGCCCAACGCCAGCCAGCAGGAGGACGCGGGCGACGAGCGCTAGCCCCGGCTGGCTCCGGCTGCGTCGGCAGCGAGCAGCAGGTGCACCTGCGCGATCACCATGTCGATGGCGACGTCGTTCTTGCCGCCGCGCGGAATGATGACGTCGGCGGTCCGCTTCGAGGGCTCCACGAACTCGAGGTGCATCGGGCGGACCGTGTGGGTGTACTGCGCGAGCACGCTCTCGACGGAGCGCCCGCGCTCGGTGAGGTCGCGGCGCAGGCGGCGGATAAGGCGCACGTCTGGCTCG
>JBCCRG010000179.1:0-7200 GCA_039208155.1 Bacteroidota bacterium
ATGCGCTGAAACGATTTGTTGACGATCAGCCAGCGGTCGCCGACGCGGAGGAGCGACATGTAGTCGACAAACTTCACGGTGGGGTAGTCGAGCTCAATCACGCCGATGGCGGCGTCGCCGGTGACCTCGATGCTCACGATGCGGCGCTCGCGGTCGGCTTCGTCGGGGGCTGGCTCGCCGCTGAAGAAGCCAGCGAATTCGGTGGCCGTGCGCTGTTGCACCTCGCCGTCGACGATCCAGAACAGCTTGGCGTCCTCGTGGAAGGCCTCGCGCATGAAGTCACTGTTTCCGGTGGCGTGGCCCTGCAGATACAGGTCGAGCGCGGCGTGGACGCCGTCGAAGTCGGTCTGGTCGGCCATGTCCTGAGCAAACACGGGCGACGCGAGGAGCAGTGAGAGCAGAAGCAGGTAGCGCATGGGATTGAGTGTCATGGGTCGAGAGTCACGGGTCGAGAGTCATGGGTCAGGCGCAGCGGGCAGAGCGGTGTAGACGCGCGACTCTCGACGCACGACCCATGACCTCAGTCGTGGCGGAGCGAGCGGACGGGGTCGGCGGTGGCCGCGCGGAGCGCGTGGACGCCCACGGCTACGAGGGTGAGCGCCAGGGCCGCGACCCCGGCCAGGACGAAGAGGCCCAGGTTCAGGTCCACGCGGTAGGCAAAGCTGGCCAGCCACGTTCGCATGGCGAGATACGCGAGCGGCCCAGCCACCACGACGGCCACCGCAACGAGCTTGACGTACTCCGTCGAGAGCAGCGCGGCAATGCTCGCCACGGACGCGCCGAGCACCTTGCGGATGCCGATTTCCTTCGTCCGCTGCACTGTAGTCAGGGCTGCCATCCCGAAGAGGCCGAGGCAGGCGATCCCGATGGCGAGCGCAGCGCACAGGGCGAAGAGCGCCTCCAGCCGCAGCTCGGTGCGGTGGAGCGCGTCGAAGTCGGCGTCGAGGAAGGAGTAGGCGAAGGGGCGCTCGGGCACGAGGCGGTCCCACGTGCCCTGCACGGCCGCGAGCGTCGCAGCGAGGTCGCCGGGCGCGACCTTCACGGCAACGTAGTCGGAGGCCACAGGGGCTGCGGTCATGAAGACGGCAGGCCCGACGGGCTCGTGCAGCGACTCGGCGTGGAAGTCCTCCAGCACCCCGGCGACGAGGTGCGGGCTGCCGAAGAGGTCCAGCTGTCGGCCTACTGCCTCCGTCCACCCCAGGCGCTGCATCGCCGCTTCGTTGAGCAGGACCCTGGATGCCGCATCGCTCCCCGGAGCGGGCTCACGGAGGGGACGCCCCGCCACGATGTCGAAGCCGAATACGGACGCGAAGCCTGCCCCCGCCTGGTAGGCATTCAGCACGAGCGTTTCAGTAGCGGTGGTGCCCTCCACGGTGCTTGGGTCGATGAAGGTGATCGCTGTCGGGCGGCCCGGGCTGAACGAGGTCGTCGTCACGGCTTCGACGGCGGCGACGCCTTCGAGGGCAGTGCGCAGCGCGCCGTAGCGCCCGTCGAGCCCGCCGTGGGTGTCCAGCATCAGCACCTGGGCGTCGCCGAAGCCGGGGCGCGACTGCTGGATGAGCTCCATCTGTCGGTTCATCACGAGCGTGCATGCGATGAGCGCTACCGAGGCCGCGAGTTGGAACACGATGAGGCCCTGCCGCAGTCGTCTCGCGCCTGCTCCGAGCCCGCGTCCCTGCAGCGCCCGGACCGGCTCGAAGCGCGCCAGGACCAGCGCCGGGTAGCCCCCCGCCAGGAAGGCGACCAGGCCGATGGCGAGCGCCAGCGTTGCCAGCAGCAGGGGGGACGTCCAGGGGATCGACAGAGCGAGATCGAGCTGGGCGTTGAGATAGGGCAGCGCCGCTTCGGCCAGCCCCACCGCCAGCAGCATCGCGGCCCCGCACAGCAGCGCCGACTCACCGAGGAACTGCCGGACGAGCTGCCCGCGCCCCGCGCCGAGCGTCTTGCGCACGCCGACCTCGGCCCCGCGCCGGGCGGCCTGCGCCGTGGCGAGGTTGGCGTAGTTGATGCAGGCCACCAGAAGGATCACAAACGCGACGGCGCCGAAGAGCAGGACGTAGCGGATGTCGCCTTGCGGGGTATACTCGCTCGCGTGTCGCGCGAAGAGGTGGATGTCGGTGACGGGTGTGAGCGTGAAGCGGTCGGCGGGTAGAAAGCCCGCCGTGTCGTGGATGCGCACGAGCGCGGGGAGCTTCGCCTCAACGTCTGCGGGAGACTGTCCGGCCTCGAGGCGGACATAGGTCATCGCCCCGCCGCGTGTCCAGGAGGTCGGGTCGAGGCCATCGGCGATCTGCGAGGCCCGCGACCCCACCATGTCAAAGCGGAGGTGTGTGTTCGAGGGCAGGTCCTCGAACACCCCGATGATCTCGTAGGGCGTGCCGTCCACCTCCACCTCGTTCCCGACAGCGTCGGCCTCGCCGAAGTAGCGCGCGGCCGTTGAGGCGGAGAGCGCGACCGTGTAGGGCTGCGCGAGGGCGTCCTCGATCTGGCCGCCACGGACCGGCAGGCCGAAGAACCCGAAGAGGTTCGCGTCGGCATAGACGAACCCGGTCTCGTAGGCCCGGTAGCGCTCGTTCTCGACGAGCACTTTGTCGTCCGAAGTGGCGATGCGGGTCGCGGCCTCGACCTCAGGGAGCGAAGCCGCGATGATAGGGCCGACGGGGCCGGATGTCCAGGCGAGCCGCTCGGTCCCGCCGTCCACCGGGAAGTCGCGCGCGAGGCGGTAGGTGTCGTCGGCGCGTTCGAGGAAGCGGTCGTAGCTGAGCGCGTTCTGGAGGTAGAGCGCAAGGAGGAGGCAGCACGCGAGCCCGACCGCGAGGCCCCCTACGTTGATCGCGGCATACACCGGCTGACGACGGAGGCTGCGCAGCGTGACGAGAAGGAAGTTCTTGGTCATGGGTCGTAGGTCAAAGGTCTCAGGTCATAAGTCTTGGGTGTCTCAGACCTGCGACCGCGGACCTGAGATACCGCGAAGCGGTCACTCGTGGCGCAGCGTGCGGACGGGGTCGGCGGTGGCGGCCCGGAACGCGTGGACGCTCACCGCAGCAGCAGCGAGAACGAGCAGTCCCAGACCGATGCCGAGGAACACCGCAGGGTCTTGCGGGGCGGGGTAGGCGAAGTTGTCGAGCCAGGGCCGCGCCAGTAGCACCACGATGGGGACGGCGACGACGAGCGCGACGCCCACGAGTGCCACGAAGTCCCGCGCAAGCAAACCCACGAGGTGGCCGACGCGGGCGCCGAGCACCTTGCGCACGCCGACCTCCTTGCGCCGCTGCTCGGCCGCGTAGGCGCTCAGGCCCAGCAGCCCGAAGAGCGCCAGCAGCACCGTCACGAGCGCCACGCCGCCGACGAGCCGCCCGAGCGTCCGGTCCTCGGCGAACTCTTCAGCGAAGACCTCGTCTACGAACGACGGCACAAAGGGATAGCCCGGCGCTACGTCGGCCCAAGCCGCCTCCAACGCGCCGAGGCTGCTCCGCAGGTCGTCTGCTGCGAGCCGGACAGCCAGGAGCGACTTGAACGGCTGTTCGTCGAGTGGGGCGAAGCCGAGCCCTTCGATGTCGCGGCGTAGCGTGGCGAAGTGGAAATCGGAGACCACCCCAACGATCTCCAGCGGTGCCCCGTCGCTGCGCTGGCGCACGATCGTCTGGCCGATGGCGGCTGCGGGGTCGTCGGTCATCAGCCCGAGCGTGCGCGCAGCGGTCTCGTTGACGACGAAGCTCGTCGGCGACTCGCCTGCGCCGAACCAGCGCCCGGCGATGAGGTCGAGCCCGACCGCGTCGAGGTAGGCAGGGTCGGCTTCGGCGAGCCAGAGCTGGCGGTCGTCGGTGGGGTCCTCGGCGGTGGACGGGTTAGAGAAGAGGGAGAGGGCGTTCACGTCGCCTGGGACGCCCGAGGTGACGCTGGCGGCCCGGACGGCGGTGAGGCCGCCGAGTGCGTCGCGCAGCGCGGAGGCCTCCCTCGCGAGGCCGAGGTCGTCGAGGTTGAAGACAACCGTCTGGTCGCCGCGGAAGCCAAGGTCGCGCGTCTGAGCATAGCGCACCTGCTGCGCTACCACCGCCGTGCCCGCAAGCAGCACCGCCGTCGCCGCGAACTGGACCACCACGAGGCCCTGGCGGATGCGCCGCCCGCCGCGTCCCTGGAGGCGCTCGCCCTTGAGGACGGCTGCGGGGCGGAAGCGCGCGAGCGTGAGGGCCGGGTACGCCCCGGCGAACAGGGCCGCCGCTGCGACCACCGCCGCGAGCGCGAACACGGCCGGGCTGCCCAGCCCGAAGAGCGTGATCTCCTCGTCCATGAACACCCGGAACGACGGCAAAGTCAGTGTGGCTAGGCTGAGCGCTACGACCCCGGCGGCGGCGGCCAGCAGGAACGCCTCGGCGAAGAACTGCCCGGCAAGCTGCCGTCGCCCCGCGCCGAGCACCTTGCGCACGCCGACTTCCGTCGCCCGGCGCAGCGCCAGCGCCGTAGCCAGGTTGGCGTAGTTGATGCATGCCAAGAGCAGCACCAGCGTCGCCAGCACGCCGAAGAGCGTCAGATAGCTCACCGCGCCGAGCTGGTCGTGCTCGTGCAGGGCGAGGAGCGGCGTTGCTTTTGCACCGCCGAACTGTCCCACTTGGCGTTCCCGCGCTTCGCCGCGCGCAGTCAGCTGGGCCAGCAGCGCGGTCGTGTCCGCCATCGCGTCGAGGCGCACGAAGGTCTCGCCGCCTCGGGCCAGCCGCTCCCGACGTCCGGAGCGCAGGTCGACCACCGTGCGTCCGGAGACGAGTAAGTCGTAGGCCAGGGTGGACGTAGCAGGTGGGTCGGCTACCACGCCGGTGACGGTGAGCGCCAGCGGGGTCGGGTCGTCGATGCCGCGCACGTGGTGGCCCGTCCGCTCGACCTCCACGGTAGCGCCGATAGGGTCACCGTCACCAAAGAGCGTGGCCGCGAGCGAGGCCGTGAGCACGGCCGCGTCGGGCTGATCAAGGGCTAGCGTCCCCGCACGCAGCGGTACGGTGAAAACGTCAGCGAAGGCGCTGTCGGCATAGAGCATCTGCTCCACGGCTACGCCCAGCCCGTCCGGCCGCCGCGCTAGGCCCTGCTCCGCATCTACCACGGCCGCAGCTACCACGCCGGGTACGTCCGTCCGTACGGCCTCGACGGTTTCCGCGTCCGTGTCAATCAGAAAGATGGTCATGTCGCCGATGGCGAGGTCTTCCTCGATCCGTACGATGCGGTCGGCGTGCTCGTGGTGGCGGTCGTAGGCCCGCACGTGCAGGACGTAGAGCAGCGCCAGGAAGCAGCAGAGCAGTCCCACGGCGAGGCCGCCGACGTGGAGCGCGGTCGTGCCTGGCCGCCGACGCAGGCGCCGCAGCGCAACGAGGAGGTGGTTCTTAATCATGAGTCACAGGTCGGGGGTCGCAGATCTTGGTTGTCTCAGGCCTGCGACCGTGGACCTGAGACACTGCGAAGCGGTCACTCGTGGCGCAGGGTGTGGACGGGGTCGGCGGTGGCGGCGCGGAACGCGTGGACGCTCACCGTGGCTGCTGCGATGCAGAGCATTGCCACGGCGAGGCCGGCAAAGACGCTGGGGCGGATCGGTGCGGGGTAGGCGAAGTCGGCCAGCCAGCGCTGCGCGAGCAGCACCACGACGGGCACCGCCACCACGAGCGCGACCCCGACGAGCGCGACGAAGTCCTTGGCAAGTAAGCCTACGAGGTGGCCGACGCGGGCGCCGAGGACCTTGCGCACGCCGATCTCCTTGGTGCGCTGCTCGGCGGCGTAGGCGCTCAGGCCCAGCAGCCCGAAGAGCGCCAGCAGCACCGCCACGGTCGCCACGCCGCCGACGAGCCCCGCCAGCGTGCGGTCCTCGGTGAGCTGCTCCGCGAAGCGATCGTCGAGAAACTGCGGCGCGAAGGGCGTCCCCGGCGCGATCTCGGCCCAGGCTGCTTCGAGGTCGTCCATGTGGCCGCGCAAGTCATCGGAGGCCAGCCGCACGGCGAGCAGGTCATAGAAGCCTGGCTCCTCCTGCGCGAACACCGCCAGCGGCGCGATGTCCTGACGGAGGTCGTCGAAGTGGAAGTCCGAGAGTATACCCACCACCGTGTACGGCTTGCTGCCCCCGACGGGCTGACCGACCGCCGCTTCGGGGGTGTCGGTCATCAGGCCAAGGTTGCGCGCGGCCGTCTCGTTGAGCACGACTGCGCCTTCCACCTCGTCAGGACGGAGCCAGCGCCCCGCGACGAGCTGGAGCCCGAGTGCGTCGGCGAGCCCCGCGTCTGAATCGATCATCCACGTCTGGAGGTCGTCGGGCGAGCCGTGCTCTTTGCCGACCGGAGCGAAGGTCGTCATCGTGTTGACGAGACCGGGCACGCCAGACGTGAGGCTGGTCGCGGTCGTGGCCGTGAGGGCGTCGAGCTGGGTGCGTAGCGCCTCGCGTTCGGCGGCGAGGCCGAGCGCGTTGAGGTCGAAGAGCACCGTCTGGTCGCCGCGGAAGCCGAGGTCGCGCGTCTGGGCATAGCGCAGCTGCTCCGCCACGATGGCCGTGCCGCCGAGGAGCACCGCTGTGGTGGCGAACTGGACCACCACAAGGCCCTGGCGGATGCGCCGCCCGCCACGCCCCCGCAGCCGGTCGCCCTTGAGTACCGCCGCCGGCCGGAAGCGCGCCAGCGTCAGCGCCGGGTAGGCACCCGCGAGCAACCCCGCAGCGAGCACGACGCCCGCGAAGGTCGCCAGCAGCCACGGCTGGAACGCGCTCAGGCCGATGGCCTTGCCGAGGAACGCGTTGAAGCCGGGCAGCACCACCGAGAGGGACGCCAGCGCTACGAGTGCTGCCGCCGCTGCCAGCAGCAGCGCCTCGGCGAAGAACTGCCCCGTGAGCTGCCGCCGTCCCGCACCGAGCACCTTGCGCACGCCGACCTCCGTCGCCCGCCGCAGCGAGAGCGCCGTGGCGAGGTTGGCGTAGTTGATACACGCCAGCAGCAGCACCAGCGCCGCGATGGTCGCGAAAAGCACGACGAAGCGGACGCCGCCGGCGCGCCCCTCGCGGTGGAGGTCGAGGAGCGGGATCGCGCGCGCGCCAGCAAAGGTGCCGAAGCCGCCGGTATCGGTGTCGAGGAGCGCCGCCACGCTTGCCCGGAGGGCTGCCGAGTCGGCCTCAGCACGCATCCGCACGAAAGTGGGTCCGCCGTCGGCCAGCCGCGCCCCGCTGCCGCCGCTGCGGTA
>JBCCRG010000180.1:0-7182 GCA_039208155.1 Bacteroidota bacterium
CAGCCTCAAGGAAGTCGAGATCTGCTCGCTCGACCTCGGGCTGCTCCAGGCGGGCGCGGGCGTCAAGGGTGAGTTCGAGCAGCGGCTCAAGTCGGTGATCGAGGAGATCAAAGAAGCCCCCAAGCCCACGATCATGTTCATTGACGAGGCGCACACCCTGATCGGCGCGGGCGGCGCGGCGGGCACGGGCGACGCGGCCAACATGCTCAAGCCCGCTCTCGCGCGCGGCGAACTCCGCTCCATCGCGGCCACGACGTGGAGTGAGTACAAGAAGCACATCGAGAAGGACCCGGCGCTCGCCCGGCGTTTCCAACTCATCAAGGTGGAGGAGCCTGCCGTGGAGACTGCGATCGTGATGATGCGCGGGATCAAGAGCAAGTACGAGGACCACCACAACGTCAAGATCTCCGAGGACGCCATCGCGCAGGCCGTCACGCTGGCCGACCGGTTCATCACGGGCCGGCAGCTCCCCGACAAGGCCGTCGACCTCCTCGACACTTCCGCAGCGCGCGTCAAGATGACGCAGTCGGCGCGGCCCGGCGCGCTCGACGACGCCAAACGTCGCCTCCACACGCTCAACATCGAGATCGCGGCGCTGGAGCGCGACCTCGCGACGGGGCTCCGCCACGACGACGACGTGGTCGTGGACCTCCAACGCCAGCGCGCCGACTCCGAGCACCTCGTCGAGGCGCTGGAGGCACGCTGGGATGCGGAGCGCACGCTCGTCCGCCAGGTTGATGCCGCGCGGGAGCAAATTGCCGAGGCCCTCCAGTCCGGAGCAGATGCTGACGTCGTAGCGGACCACCGGGCGTCCCTCGCCGCGCTGCAGCAGGCGCTCGTCGACCAGCGGGCCGCCGCCGAGAGCGACCACGCCCTGGTGCACGCCGAGGTCAACGGCGACGTGGTGGCGCAGGTCGTCTCCGACTGGACGGGCGTGCCCATCGGCAACATGATCAAGGACGAGGCGCAGATGCTCCTCACACTCGGCGAGCGGCTGCAGCGCGCGATCCGCGGGCAGGACGAGGCGCTCGGCCAGGTCGCCGACTCCGTCCGCAGCGCCAAGGCGGGCCTCGGCAACCCCGACGCGCCGCTCGCGGTGTTCCTGTTCGTCGGCCCCAGCGGGGTCGGCAAGACCGAGACGGCGCGCCAGCTTGCCGAGATGATGTTCGGCGGCGAGCGCTTCCTCGTCTCGATCAACATGAGCGAGTACCAGGAGTCGCACACGGTGAGCCAGCTCAAAGGCTCGCCGCCCGGCTACGTCGGCTATGGCGAGGGCGGCATCCTCACCGAGGCCGTTCGCCAGCGCCCCTACTCGGTCGTGCTCCTCGACGAGGTCGAGAAGGCCCACATCGACGTGATGGAGCTCTTCTACCAGGTCTTCGACCGCGGCTTCATGCGCGACGGCGAGGGCCGCGAGATCAACTTCCGCAACACGATCATCCTCGCGACGAGCAACATCGGCAGCGACCGCATCCAGCAGGCCTGCATGGCCGAGGAGCGCCCCACCGCCGACGAGCTGCGCGCGCTCATCCACGACGACCTCGCCCGGCACTTCCAGCCCGCGCTGCTGGCGCGGATGAAGGTCGTCCCGTACTACTCGCTGGAGCCGAGCGCCATGCGGATGATCACGCAGCTCAAGCTGCGCAAGATCGACCGGCGGCTGCGCTCGGCCCACGGCATCCGGTTCGTCTTCGGCGACGACGTCGTGGACCGCATCGCCGAGCGCTGCACGCAGGTGGACGCGGGGGCCCGCAACATCGACTTCATCATCGACCGGACGCTCCTACCGGAGGCCTCCCGGGCCCTCTTGCTCCGCCTCGCCGATGACGACGCCCTGCCCACGGCGCTCCACCTCGGCATCGACGAGAGCGGTACGTTCACCTACACCTTCGCCGGCGCCGTCGATGCGCACGGCGATGGCGTCGCGACGGACGAGGCCGCCGTGTTGACCGAGGAGGCGCCCTCTGAGACGACCTCGGACCCGGAGGACGCACCGCTCGCCTAGCTTCGCGTCCGCGTGGCTCCTCGCTCACCTAGCCTCCCCCGTCTCGGTCCCGACTGCGTCCCATGGCTTCCCCCGCTGCAAACAAGGCCAGCTTCTTCTTCGAGTGCGCGTCGCTGCCGCCGGACACGTTCGACGTGCTCCGGTTCGTCGGGACGGAGGCTATCTCGTCGCTCTACACGTACGAGGTGCTCCTGGCCTCCGAGGACGAGGACGTCGACATGGACAGCGTGCTGGACGGGGTGTCGCGCTTCATCCTGGTCCGCGACGGCGAGGAGGTGACCGTCAACGGCATCGTGGTCGACTTTGAGCAACTCGGCCAGGTCCCGGACCACACGATCTACCGGGCCGTCCTGAAGCCCGCCTTCTGGAACCTGACGCAGAGCACGCAGAGCCGCGTCTTCCAAAACCTCTCCGTCGTGGACATCGTCTCTGACGTGCTGGGGGACGTCGCCTTCCGCTTCGACCTCAAGGGGTCGTACGACGCGCGAACGTACTGCGTGCAGTACCGCGAGACCGACTTCGCCTTCGTGAGCCGCCTCCTGGAATTCGAGGGCATCGCCTACTACTTCGAGCAGTCGGCCAGCAAGGACACCGTCGTCTTCACGGACTACCAGAGCTACGAGCCCATCGACGGCGACGACACCATTGCCTACGACCCGGAGGGGAGCCTGCGCCAGGACATCGAGGAAGCCGTCACAGCGCTCTCGTACCGGAAGCGGGCGGTGCCAGGTCGGGTGGTCCTCAAGGACTACAACTACGAGACGCCCGAGCAGGAACTGCGCGCCGAGGCTGGCCAGGCGGGCCCCACCTACTACGACTACGGGCAGCACTTCGAGGACCTCTCCACTGGGAAGCGGCTCGCCAAGGTGCGCGTCGAGGAGCTCCAGAGCCAGCGCGAGGTCATCCGCGGGCAGAGCGACTGCGCCGGCTTCCAGACAGGCTACACGTACGCGCTGGAGCGGCACTACCGCAGCGACTTCAATAAGGACTACCTCCTAATCGAGATCCGCCACGAGGGGAGCCAGGGGCAAGCCAAGGGCGACGTCCTGGGCTACTCCATGGCCATGAGCCTGATCGGCGACGGCAACGATAAAGCTACGCTCTACCGCAACGCGTTCGTCTCCATCCCGGCGACCGTGCCATTCCGTCCGGCCCGGACGACGCCCTTGCCCGAGGTACCGGGCGTCCTCACCGCGCGCATCGAGAGCGCCGGGGGCGACAACTACGCGTACCTCGACGAGGACGGGCGCTACCGCGTCAAGATGCCGTTCGACCTGGAGAGCACCACGAAGGGCAGTTCGTCCAAGCCCGTCCGGCTCACGCAACCCCACGCCGGGGCCGACTACGGGATGCACTTCCCCAATCACGACCAGGTCGAGATGATCTGGGCGTGCGTCAACGGCGATGTAGACCGGCCCATCGCGCTCGGCGTCGTCCCGAACGCGAGCACCAAGTCGCCGTCGCGCTCGCCCAACCGGATGCAGAACGTGCTCCGGACGTTCTCGGGCAACCAGATGGTCATGGACGACACCGTCGACAAGGCGACCGTGCAGGTCAACACGCCCGACGAGAACACCGTCCTGCTCGACGACGCCGAGGACCGCATCCACATCGTCACCACGAAGAAGCACACCGCCACCCTCGACGACAAGAACGCGCGCATCCGGCTCAAGACCACGAGCGGACACCTCGTCACGATGCAGGACAAGGGCGACAAGAAGAATGACAAGAAAGGTCACATGCTCGTCCAGAGCAAGGCCGGCCACGTCGTCCGGCTGCAGGACGACGGCGACGACAAAGGGCACATCCTCGTCCAGACCACGATGGGCCACGTCATCACCATCAACGACAAGGACGAGCACATCACGCTTCAGGACGAGGCGAAGGAAAACCACATCGTCATCGACATCAAAAACAACAACATCACGCTAGAGACGAAAAAGGGCAGCATCGACCTGAAGGCCCCGAAGGGCAAGGTGGCCATCGAGTGCACGGACTTCGTGGTGAAGGCGAAGAACGATGCGAGCATCGACGCCAAGCAGAACGTCACCGTCAAGGCGGGGATGAAGTACTCGCAGGCCGGGCTGGACATCGAAAGCAAGGCGCAGATGAAGCACGAGATCGCGGGCCTGCAGGTGAAGAGCGAGGCCCAGTTAGCGAATGACGTGGCGGGCGTGCAGGTGAGCGTCAAGGGAACCGCCATGACGGTCATCCAGGGCGGACTCGTGAAGATCAACTAGCGCGCGGCCATGCCTGAGATCCCCGATTACTACAAGCACCTGACGGAGAAGGCCGAGGAGCGCGCGGCCCAGCAGGAGGAAGGGGCCGCCTCGCCACCGGGTTCGGGATCTGCGCCGCCGCCAGCAGGCCCTCCGGCGCGCACGCCACCGCCAGCGCGGACTCCGCCGCCCGGGATGCCAGCGCGAACGCCTCCACCTACGCGGACGCCCCCACCGGCCCCCCTTCCCTCCTCGACGCGGCCGCAACCGCCCGCAGCCTACGCGCTGCATCCCCCAGAGCCCACGCCATCGCCGAGCCCCAGCACCCGCGAAGAACTCGACGGGCCGCTCCGCACCTACCAGGCCGACGCGTTCCAGCTGGTCCTTCCGCGCGAGGGGTGGGCCGACAAGACCATCTTCATCCTCACCGGCCCTGTCAGCGACGGTCTCCAGCACAACGTCACCGTCACGCTCGACCCCGGCCTGCCCGAGATGACGCTCGCGGACTACGCCTCGCTCCAGCGCCAGTCCATCGAGGCCGAGCTGCGCGGGCTGCACCTCCTACTCGACGACGAGATCCAGCTCGACTGCGGGCTGCCCGCTGCCCGCCTCGTCTACAAGTGGTACCCCAGCGAGGATGTCCTCGTCTTCCAGCAGCAGGTCTACGTGCTCTATGGCGACGCGGGCTACAAGCTCACCGCGACGTTCACCCGCAAGACCCGCAAGACCCTCGGCCCGAGCGTAGACCGCATCATGCGCTCGTTCGTCCCCCACGGAAGCACTCCTGCGCCTGAGGTCGCGTACGGACGATGAGCATGGCAGCCCGACTCGGCGACCCCACGGCCCACGGCGGCGTGATCATGGTCGGCTTCCCGACCGTGTTGATCGGCAACATGCCCGCCGCGCGCGTCGGCGACAACCACGTCTGCCCGATGGTGACGCCAGGCGTCCCACCGATCCCGCACGTCGGCGGTCCCATCACGATGGGGAGCCCGACGGTGCTGATCGGCAACATGCCCGCCGCGCGCATGGGCGACATGCTCGTGTGCGTCGGTCCGCCCGACACCATCATGATGGGCTGCCCCACGGTCCTGATCGGGATGGGAGGTGGGGGCGCGGGTGCAGCGGGATCGGCCTCGCCGAGTGCCGCAGCGGCCGCCTACGCCAGCGCCCAAGCCGCGCAGTTCGACAACATCGAGGCGACCGCTCAGGAAGAGCCGTGGATCCGCTTCGAGCTTAAAGACAAAGCGGGGTACCCGGTCAGCGGGCAGCCCTACCGCTTTAAGGACCCCGATGGCAAAGAGATGACGTCCCGGCTGCGGCAGGATGGCGTCGTGCAACGCACGGCGCTGGAAAAGGAAGGCCAGGGCGAGGTGACGCTGATGAGCGTCTCCGAGGCCTCCTGGTCCGATGTCGAGGCCAAGGTGGGCGAGGCACTCGACCTGTCGGCCAAGGTGGACGGGTTCAAGGACGGGACACGTGCCGTCCTCCAGGTGTGGAAGCGCGACCTGAGCGGACCGGACGTGCTCGTCGACGAGCTGGACTCCAGTGTGCGCGGCGGCAAGGTGGAGGGCCAGTGGGCCTACGCGCTCCCGGAGGACTTCGAGGTCACCTCCGACTTTGACGCTTACACGATGCCCCAGTACTACTTCGACGTGCTTGTCGAGACGTGCCGTACGCGTTCCGGGATGCTGACCTACAAGGATTACGTCGAGATCGAGTGCGTGTCGCACAACGCCGCGGACGACCGGACGACGCCGCTCTCGGAGCCCTACGTCCTGTACCTCTCCAACGGGGAAGTACGGCAAGGGACGCTCAGCCAGGGCAAGGCGCGGGAGGAGAACATCCCGCCGGGTCGCTGCGCGGTGGTGTTTCCCACGCTGGAAGACTACGACCAAGACGCTGACTAAGCCTGCAGCCTTCCGGTATGGGACACGACGCCAACGACTCACAACGACCGCCACCGCCTGGCGGTACGCCGCCCGGTGGAGACCCTCCGTTCGTCGCCGGCCAACCCGACTACAACGCTCCGCTCCCGCCAACGCCGCCGGAAGACCAAGCGCCTGACTTTCAGGCACCACCGCCGCCGCTCCCCGCACTCCCACTGCCGCGGAAGCCGGATGACGAGACGCCTCCAGATTTTCAGGCTCCGATGCCCCCACTCCCGACGCCGCCGTCGGGAAACGAGCGGTTCGTAGAGGGACAGCCTGACTTCGATGCGCCCCTTCCGCCAACGCCGCCGGAAGACCAAGCGCCTGACTTCGAGGCACCGCTTCCGCCGACGCCGCCGGAAGAACAGGCTCCGGATTTCGACGCGCCCCTTCCGCCGACGCCCGACCCGCTACCTCAGCCGCCGCGCCACGCCATCGCCACAGGACGCACCACCACCTTTTCGACGCACGTGGGTCCGGGGGAGTTGGTCGTCCTCAGCACAGACAAGCAGTTCGCGCCGTCGGTGGAGCCTCTGGACATCTCGTACCGCGTCAAGGACCTCGCGGGCAAGCGCGTGGTGCTCCAAATCGTGGGTGAGACGGTTCCCGTCCTGTATGAGCAGGTTCTCACCGAAGCGGAGACCCAGGACGGCACCCACGCCCTCCAATGGGACGGCAAGATCACCCAGGGCGAGCAGGCTGGGTCGTGGGCGACGCCGCTGAGCGGTCCGTTTCTAGTACGGATGAGCGCGGGCGGGTTGAAGGCCGAGCGGCCGTTCAACATTTTGTACCACTCCCTCGACCTGCGCTGGGGAACACACACGCCGGACGGTACCACCCCGCCTCCGTCCGACAAGGTTGCCTACGCGCAGGCGCGGCTCAATGCGCTCGGCTACCACGCGCATTGAGCCGCGCCTGCGCGTAGGCAACCTTGTCGGACGGAGGCGGGGTGGTCCCGTCCGGCGTGTGTGTTCCCCAGCGCAGGTCGAGGGCGTGGTCCAAAATGTTGAACGGCCGCTCGGCCGTC
>JBCCRG010000181.1:0-7161 GCA_039208155.1 Bacteroidota bacterium
CCGGAGGAGACGTTCGTGGGCGAGGACGGCGCGACGTACGCGTTCTACAGCATCGCCTACGACGCGACCGGCAACGTGGAGCCGCTTAAGACCGAGGCCGATGCCACGACCTCCATCACGGTTTCCACCGAGGACGAGGGCAGCCTGCCGGAGCGCGTGACGCTGACGCATCCCTACCCGAACCCCGCCTCTACGACGATGACGGTGCCGTTCGGGCTGCCGACCGCCGCTGAGGCCGAGATCGAGGTCTACGACCTGCTCGGCCGTCGCGTCGCGCAGCTCGCCACGGGCGACCACGCGGCGGGCTGGCACACGCTGCGGTGGGACGTCAACCGGCTCGCCTCGGGCGTCTACATCCTTCGCCTCCGCGCCGACGGCGTGTCGGAGACCCAGCGCGTGACGGTCGTGCGGTGACGGGTCGTGCGGTGACAACGTAGCGACCGGGCCATGGCGACCGGGCGTAGCTTGCCGCATGCTCGCCCTCGCCCGCCTCCTGCTCGGTCCGCTGCTGCTCACGCAGGGACGCCGCGTGCGCCGCGTCGCGCTCCGGCTCCCCGAGCCGCCCGGCGACCGCATCGGCACTGCGGGCTCGGGCCCGCCGCTGCGCCTCCTCATCGTCGGCGACTCCTCAGCCGCTGGCGTGGGGGCTGCGACGCAGACCGAGGCGCTGCTGGGGCAGGCGGTGGCGACGCTCGCGGCGCAGTTCACGGTGAGCTACCGCCTCATCGCCCGGACGGGCGCGACGACACGAGCGACCCTCGGGAAGCTCCAGAAGACGGAGCCACAGCCCTTCGACGTGGCGCTCACCGCGCTCGGCGTCAACGATGTCACGTCCGGCGTGTCCGTCGCGGACTGGCTCGACCAGCAGCAGGCGCTCGCCGCGACCCTGCGGACGCGGTTTGGTGTGCGGCACGTCGTCGTATCGGGCCTGCCGCCGGTGCACGCCTTCCCGGCGCTCCCGCAGCCGCTGCGATGGTACCTCGGCACGCTAGCCCAGCGCTTCGACGCGCGGCTCCGCCTCTGGGCCGACGCCGAGCCGCAGGTGTCCTACGTCGCCCTCACCGAGGGCCCCGACGTACCGCCCGACTACCTCGAACGCATGGACGAGTTCATGGCCGAGGACGGCTTCCACCCCGGTCCGCAGATCTATGCACACTGGGGCAGCCAGGCCGCTGCGGAGATCGCACGCCGCATGAACGCGCACGTCGAAGCCTGATACACGGTCACCGCGCTCTCGCCAGCCCGCAACAGAGAGCCGATAGCGGAGAGCCGTCGGCCAATCGCCTCACGCATCCACCACGAACACCATGCTGAGGTGGTGGTGGCGCTTGCTCACGAAGTAGCGCCCGTCGGGCTGCGGCCCTGTCTCGATGTCGGTCTGGATGAAGCAGCGGCGGGGGCGGCTCCCGAACGCCTCGACGGTGATGGTCTTCGTCTCGCCCGGGCGGTTGGGGTCGTAGACGAGGAGCGTGCCGCCTGCGACGCCGTCATGGTCGGCGTAGCCGAAGCAGACGACCTGGTGCTGCGCGAAGAGGTCCGGTGCGTCGCCGACGAGGCCGAGCACGACGGGCCGCCCCGCGTCGATGCGCTGCTGGGTGTGGCGGTACGCTGCCATGAGGTCGTCGCCGAAGGGGGCGTAGGGGACGGCGTCGGGGCGGAGGCGGGCGGCGAGCCAGTAGCGCACGAACGGCTTCCAGGCGGCGCGGAGCGTGCGCGCCTGCCGCCGCCGGAGGAGTGCCCGAACACGCTCGCGCTCGAGCTTGGCGGTGGGCAGTCCTGCCTGGAGTGGCCAGCGCTCGGCCGCCGCGAGCGCCATCCCGCCGCAGAGCCCGAAGCTCGCCCACTGCCGCGCCACGCTGCCGACGAGCGCCTCGCCCTGCCACGCGGCTGCGCCGGCACCCGCCGCGGCACTGAGCGTCGTGCCGAGCAGGCCCGTCCGGGCCACGACGCGTCCGGTCAGGCCGCCGAGCGCGCCGCCCGTCGTCGCCACGAGCGGTGCCAGTTGGTCGGCGAGGAATGCTACGTCGGCGTCGGTCCAGACGAAGTGGTTCGTGAACGCGAAGCCGTCGCGCTTCGGGTCGAAGCCGAGAACGCGGCGGCGCGGCGGAAGCGCAGCACCATCGCCGGTGGCCTTCGGAGGGGCGGAAGGATGAACCTGCATGTGCGAGGGAGGCAGGCGAGCCCGCGTGCGCGGACTGGCGGGGTTGGGTCAGACCAGGCGAGCGGTTACCGTAGGCGGACGGCGGTGCCAGTGGCGGTCACCATCAGCATCGAGCCGCCGTCCTTGCCCAGTTGAATGGTCTGGTAGTCGAGATCAACACCGATGACGGCGTCCGCGCCGAGCTTTTTGGCGGCATCCTGCATCTCGTCGAGCGCGATGTCTTTGGCCTTGCGGAGTTCCTTCTCGTAGGCGCCTGAGCGCCCGCCGATCACGTCGCGGAGCCCGGCGAAGAGGTCGCGGAAGAGGTTGGCCCCCAGGATGGCCTCGCCGCTGACGAGGCCGAGGTAGTCGGCCACGGGGCGGTCGTCGAGCGTGGAGGTCGTCGTGATGAGCATCGCGTGGAGAAACTTGCCGCTGCAGAATGCTACGCCCCATGCAGTGTGGGGGCGAAACAGCGCATCATGACGGGTGCCCCCGTGGAAACGTTCCCCGCGTTTCGACATTCCTTCACAGAAGCAGGGGCCGCGCGCACGCCGTGCCCGTTCGAGCGTTTCGCGACCGGCCAGGCGCTTGATCCTGCGAGCCGGACCGGATCCCCCGATTTCACGTCACTCCGCGTAGACATTCTGGCGTGCCGTGGCGTATTTCTTGCGACCGCGCCCGGTCTTTGCGCGCTTCCTGCTGCCACCCGGCACGCTGCTGCGTCTCGTCACCCGACCTTCCCCGCCATGCGCTCTCCCACTCGCCTCGCTCTCGTCCTCCTGCTCGCCGCGCTGGTCGCTCCCAGCGCGCTGGCCGTCCCCGTCAGCGAGGTGCTGCGCAGCCGCATCGGCGGCCCGACGGCCCCGCACGTGCGCGTGGCCGACCAGACGATGCCGGTCCACCCCGACCTCGCACCGTTCTACGCCGCGCGCGACTTCGCCGAGGCCTGGGTGACGCATCCGCGTGGCGGGATGCTCGCGCAGGAGCTCGTCGCCGCGCTCGCCGAGAGCCGCAACGACGGCCTGCAGCCCAACGCCTACCACCTCGGCCGCCTGGAGCGCCTCGTGGCGGATTGGCCGCTCGATCCCAATGGGGCCGACGCCGAGCGCGCCGCCGACCTTGACCTCCTCCTCACCGACGCCTTCCTGCGACTCGGGCACGACCTGCTCGGCCGCCGCGTCGACCCAGGCGTGCTCTACGGCGACGACTGGTTCCCGACACCCCGCACCGAGGACCTGCGCGCGACGCTTACCGACGCCGTCACGACCGGCCAGGTGCGCGGTACGCTCGACCGCCTCTACCCGAGCCACCCCGCCTACTGGCGGCTCCGCGCCGAGTACGCCCGCCAGCGCGCCCTTCGCGACGACGTCGGCGAGTGGCCCAAGATCCTGCCCATCACCACCATACTCCCCGGCGGCACTTCCACGCAGGTCCCGGCGCTGCGCCGCCAGCTCGTTCTCCTCGGCGACTACGACGCTGACCTCACCGACGCCGAGGCGATGGCGAGCGAGTTCTACGAGTACGAGATGCAGCCCGCCGTCGAGCGCTTCCAGACGCGCAACGGCCTCGACGTGACGGGCCGCGTCAACCAGCCGACGCGCACGGCGCTCAACCGCCCGCCCGGCGACAAGCTCGCGCTCCTCGAAGCCAACCTCGAACGCTGGCGCTGGCTGCCCGCCAACCTCGGCGCGACGCACATTATGGTCAACGCCCCCGCCTACCGCCTCCGCATCGAGGAGCAGGGGCAGGAGGCGCTCGCGATGAACGTGATCGTGGGCAACCTCGGGTGGAAGACACCGATGTTCTCGGACACGCTGGTGGAGGTCATCTTCCAGCCGACATGGGGCGTCCCCTCGTCCATTGCCGCCGACGAGACGATCCCGCGCGCCCGCAGCCGGGGCGCGGGCTACCTTACGAGCCGCGGCTACACCGTCTACGACCGCACCACAGGCGCGCGCGTCGACCCGAGCACGGTCAACTGGAGCCAGGCGACGGCGGGGCGCTACCGCTTCATCCAGCGGCCAGGCCGCGCCAACCCGCTCGGCGAGGTCAAATTCCGCTTCCCCAACCCGCACGGCATCTACCTCCACGACACCAACCGCCGCAGCCTCTTCAGCCGCGAGGCGCGCGCCTTCAGCCACGGCTGCATCCGCGTGGCCGACCCTGCCGGGCTTGCGAAGTACCTCCTCGCACCCTACAACAACTGGGACGACGCGAAGGTGGACGATGCCCTCGCAGGCGGCCCGACGACCGGCGCGACGCTCGACACCGGCATCCCGATCCACCTCGTCTACTTCACCGCCTGGGCCGGCCCCGACGGCCTGGAGGTCTACGACGACGTCTACGGCCACGACGAGACGCTCATCGCCACGCTGGAAGCACTGGAGCAGCCGCTCGCAGGACGATAGAGCGAGACGTGCCCTCCGCTTGGCTCAGATCCAGCCCCGCAGGCGATAGACCGCGGTGCCGATGTATTCCTTCAGCGCGCGCGTCGTGAGGTGCAGCATCTCCGCGTCGGGAAGTAGGTTCTGAAGCTGCACGTCGAGTCGGAGTTGGCACGTGCGGGCCTGCTCCGTTTCGGTCACCGTGAAGTCAGTCGGCGCAGCCTGGACGGTGAAGCCTTGGGCCTCGAAGACGCGGACGGCGCGTGGCATGTGGAAGGCCGAGGTCACGAGGAGGATCGTGTCGATGCCACGCACGGCGAGTAGGCGCTTCGTTTCGACGGCGTTCTCGTAGGTGTTGCGCGACGTCGCCTCCGCGATCAGCACGCTGTCCGGAACGCCGACGAAGCGGAGCAGTGCCCCCATGCCTTCGGCCTCTGGAGATACGCCCTGCGCTCCCAGCAGGCCACCGCCCCCACTCACCACGACGAGGGGAGCCGCACCGGCACGCCAGAGGTGGGCGGCGTAGAGCACCCGGTCGCCTTCCCCACTCACCTCTGGCGTCCGGCGCGGCGGATCAAGCGGCTGCGTCCCACCGCCGAGTACCACGACGGCGTCGGCTGCGAGGGTATCGGCGCGCAGCGCCACGGCGCGGTCTTCGAGCGACGAGGTGAGCCCGTAGGCGACGTAGCGGTTGCCGCCGAGCAGCAGCGCTGCGAGCGACAGCCCGATCCAGAGCCGCCCGCCTTGCTTCGCACGCCAGAACGCCACACCGAGCAGCACGCTCGCCAGTCCGAGCGGGTAGACGAGCTGCGGGAGCAGTTTGGAGAGGATGAAGTCCACAGGGGCTGTCGGCTATCGGCTATCGGCTATCGGCTATCGGCTATCGGCTATCGGCTATCGGAAAGGTGCCTGGACGGCCGGGAGGGGTCAAGCCTTCGAGCCATTCCTCCTCGTTTCTCCGTCTCTTCGGCGTGCCCCACCGCGTGCTGCCTTGCGTCCCCCCCTGGAGCAGCGTAGCTTGAGGCATCATGAACTGCGCGCCCTTTTCGTACTGGTTTTGGTGGACCCGCCCGACGGTGGTGTCGCCGCGCGCGCTCATGAGATAGCCTGAGCACACCTGCGCTGAAGCCCACCGTTCGACCGAGCGGCGGGCTTTCTGCTTTTCTGGACCTGCGTGTCCCCTTCCCGATGACCCTCAACCAGTTCCGCGACCTCGTCTCCAGCCGCCTCGCAGCGGGCAGCACGCGCGTGGCCGTGCCCGTCTTCGTGCGGCGCTCGGCGGACCTGCTCACGCCCGTGGCGGCTTACCTGAAGCTCCGGCAGCCGGGCACGCTCGGCTTCCTGCTGGAGAGCGTGGAGGGCGGCGAGAAGCTGGCGCGCTACTCGTTCCTCGGCGTCGGCCCGCGCCTCGTCCTCGAAGCCGACGGCGCGGCAGTGCGGCTCACGCACCCAGCCCCAGTCGATGGCGCGCACAGCGGCGATGGCGCGCCGCAGACGGAGACGCGCGCCGGGTCGGTCTACGACATGCTCGGCGAGTTGCTGGCCGACGTGGACGAGGTCAAGATCCCCGACCTCCCGCGCTTCACCGGCGGCGGCGTGGGCTACCTCGGCTACGACACGGTCCGCCTCCTCGAACGCCTCCCTGAGCCGCTGCCCGATCCCCTCGGCCTACCTGACGCGCTCTGGGCGTTCTACGACACGCTCGTCGCCTTCGACCACGTGCGGCACCAAATGCTGCTCATCGCGACCGTGTTCGCCGACGCCGACACGGACCTCGACGACGCCTACGCCGAGGCGCAACACCGGCTCGCGCGCCTCGAACAGCGCCTCGCCGAGGGTACGGCCGAGCCCGGCCCCGCCATCAAGCTCCGTGCCGACGCCATCGCCTCCAACTTCGCGCGGAGCGACTTCGAGGCGGCCGTCGAGACCGCGAAGCAGCACATCGTCGAGGGCGACATCTTCCAAGTCGTGCTCTCGCAGCGCTTCGCGATGCCGTTTCGCGGCGACACGTTCAACCTCTACCGCGCGCTCCGGCAGGTCAACCCGTCGCCGTATCTGTTCTACCTCGACCTGCACAGTGCTAGTCTGGATGGACAGGCGGGCCAAGACTATGCGCTCGTCGGCTCCTCGCCGGAGGTACTCGTGCGCGTGGAGGAGGGCCGCGCCGAGGTGCTGCCCATCGCCGGGACGCGCAAGCGCGGCGCGACGCCCGACGAGGACTACGCCCTCGAAACCGACCTCCTCGCCGACCCGAAGGAGCGCGCCGAGCACCTGATGCTCGTCGACCTTGGCCGCAACGACCTCGGCCGCGTCTGCGCGCCCGGCACCGTCGCCGTGGACCGCTACGCCTACGTCGAGCGCTACAGCCACGTCATGCACATCGTCTCGGCGGTGTCGGGCGTCGTCGACGAGCGTCGCACCGCGATGGACGTGCTCGGCGCGACGTTCCCGGCGGGCACCGTCTCAGGCGCGCCCAAGATCCGCGCGATGGAAATCATCGACACCCTCGAACCCGAGAAGCGCGGCGTCTACGCCGGGGCTGTAGGCTACGCTGACTATTCCGGCAACATGGACACCTGCATTGCCATTCGCACAATGGTCGTCCGGCGCGACGGCCCGCATCATGGCACCGCC
>JBCCRG010000182.1:0-7153 GCA_039208155.1 Bacteroidota bacterium
ACCACGGGAGCGTCGCAGGCGCGGGCGTTTTTCTGAGCTTCCCACCTCGTCCTTCATGCTCTACGCGCTCCTCGGTGCCGTCGCCATCGGCCTCGTGCTCGGCCTGCTCGGCTCCGGTGGCTCCATCCTGACCGTGCCGGTCCTCGTCTACCTCGCGGGCGAGCCTGACAAGGTCGCTATCGCCGAGAGCCTCGCCATCGTCGGGGCTATCGCGGCGGTGGGGGCCATTCCCTATGCGCGGCAGCAATCGGTGGACTGGCGCAGCGTGGGGTGGTTCGGCGTGCCGGGCATCCTCGGGACATACCTCGGCGCGGCCCTCTCGGCGTATGTGTCCGGGCCGGTGCAGTTGGCGCTCTTCGCCGTTGTGATGCTGCTCGCGGCCGGGCTCATGCTGCGCGGACGCAAGGAAGCACCGCAGGATGGAGCCGAGCACCCTCGTCAGGCCGCGTGGAAGATTGTGCTCGAAGGGCTGTCCGTCGGCGTGCTGACGGGCCTCGTAGGCGTTGGCGGCGGCTTCCTGATCGTGCCCGCCCTGGTCCTCCTCG
Organism: Bacteroidota bacterium; assembly: GCA_039208155.1. GTDB lineage: Bacteria > Bacteroidota > Rhodothermia > Rhodothermales > Rubricoccaceae > JBCBEX01. The sequence continues at coordinate 546 of JBCCRG010000182.1, forward strand.
GCGGGCTCTCGATGCGCGTCGCGGTCGGGACGAGTCTGCTCATCATCGCAGCCAAGAGCACGGTCGGCTTCTGGAAGTACGTGGACGTGCTCGCCGTGGACGGACTGGTGGTGGACTGGCGGCTCATCGGCGTGTTCGCCGCCATCGGCATCGTCGGCGCGACGGTGGGCAACCGCATCAGCCAGCACGTCCCGCAGGCGATGCTCCGGCGTGGCTTCGCGGTCTTCCTCCTCGTGATGGGCGTCGGCATCCTGGCGCGTGAGGCCCCGGCGGCGCTCGCGGGCAGCCCAGAGGTCGTCGCCGAGGCACCCGTGCAGCCGACCGCGCTCGCCGACACGACGCAGATCACGATCAGCGAGCAAGCCTACGCCGCGCGCCACGACTCCACCGCCCAGGTGATCGACGTGCGGACGGGGATGGAGGTCGGGCGCGGACGGGTAGCGGGGGCGCACCACATCAATTCGCTGCTGCCCGACTTCACCGGGCGGGTCGCAAAACTGAATCTCGATCCCGAGCGGCCGGTCTACCTCTACTGCGGCTCGGGCGTCCGCTCCGACCGCGCCGCGCACGCTCTCCGCGACGCGGGCTACGCGGCCTACAACGTCGGCGGCTTCCGCGCACTCAAAGCGGCGGGCGTTCCCACGGAGGAATAGCGCTCCTACTCCTCACTGAAACACGGCTTCACCGCACAACGGAGACACCTCGCATGGCCGACTTCCAGACCGCCGTCCTCGACAAGAGCCACGAGAAGCCCGTCGTGGTCGACTTCTGGGCACCGTGGTGCGGGCCGTGCCGCGTGCTCGGGCCGACCATCGAGAAGCTCGCGCGCGAGAGCAGCGGCGCGTGGCGGCTCGTCAAGATCAATGTGGACGCGCACCCGGCGCTCGCCAACCAGTACGGCATCCGAGGTATCCCCGCCGTGAAGCTCTTTCGCAACGGCACCATCGCGGCCGAGTTCACCGGGGCGCTCCCCGAACCCCGGCTCCGCCGCTGGCTCGACGAGCACCTCGCATAACGTCGAGGGCTACAGGCGGTGGGGCTGACGCTACCACCTTCACACGTCCATACTTCCACACGTTCACACCCCAGCGATGGGCTTCTTCGACCTCTTCAAGCGCCGCCCCGCGCTGCCGAAGCGTTCCGCCGCTGACTTCCTCGCTGAGCGCGCTGCCGATGCGCCGGTCCTCGACGTACGGACCCCTGCGGAGTTTGCGAAGGGACATCTGGCTACTGCGACGAACGTAGACGTGATGGCGGGTGACTTCGACGCGCAGATCGAAGCGCTCGGGCTCGACAAGGAGGCACCGGTCTACCTCTACTGCCGCTCCGGCCACCGCAGCGGGCAGGCGCAGCGTCGCCTCGCCGCGATGGGCTTCGCGCAGCCGGTCAACGTCGGCAGCTTCAGTGCACTCAAGCAGGCCGGAGCCTCGACAACCCTATAGACCTGACGAGATCGAGCGCCTGAGCGCGTAGATACCATCAGGTACCCCCGTTCTCCTCGCTCTCGTACCCCGATGCACCGCTTCTTGCTCGTCTGCTCCGTCCTACTGCTCACGTTCGCCGGGCTGCTTACTCCGGGCTGCAGACAGGATGCGCTGCCAGCCGATCCACCTGCCGCCACCGGCGAGACGGTCCAGGACGAATTCGACAGGAGGGCCGAAGAAATGCGGGCCGAGTCTGAGGAGACCCGCCGCCAGATCGAAGCGATCCAGCAATCGGACAGGACAGCCGAACCCGGAGCGGACGCCGTGGACGGGCACTACACCGATGAGATCGAAGCCGCGCGCGGCGAGGCCGACTCGCTCCATCAAGCGCTCCTCGACCAGATCGGTGCTTGAACCACTCACCAGGTCTCCAGCGGCGCGTCGAACACGCCGGAGGTCTGCAGCACCGCTCCAATGGAGTCGCTGGCCGTGACAAAACGGGTTGCAGCAGTACGATAGGGGTCGGCCTCGTCGGCGCGACCCTGGGCATCGTAGAACGCAACCAGCGCCACGCAGGCACGAGCTGTAGGCTCCACAACGAGTGGCAGCGGCGTCTCGGGAGTTGGGAACGGGGCCGGGAGAGCCTCAGGGGGCTTGAAGCCTGCACACGCCAGCAGCGCGCGTTCGGCGTCCGCAGGGCGTCCCTGCGCCCAACGCAGGCGGCCCCTGACGCACTGCTGGACCTGCCACACGCCGAAATACTGCGCCTCGCGCGGCAGCAGCGCCAGCACCGAGTCGGCATAGGCGAGCCAGCGCGCCGACTCGTCGAGGTCGCCTAGACGGAGGTGGGCCAGCGCACGGTCGCGGGCGACCCCTGCCTGGACGGGCTGCCGATAGCGGTATCCGTCGTGGCCCGGCACGAAGGTGTCGGTGACGAACGCGAGGGCTTCGGCGAGCACCGAGTCCGCGGCGGCAGGACGCCCGGCGAGGAGGTAGGCATCCGCGAGGGGCTGCACCATGAAGGGGAAGTTGTTGCCCTCGTTGCGCGCGCGCTGCATCGCGACCGCACGGCGGAGAATGCCCGTGCGCGTTGCCCAGTCCTCAGGGTGATCGGAGACGAACCAGGCGGCGTAGTAGAGCGCCTCGGCGAGCTTCGGGTGGGGCGCGGTGTAGAGCGATTCACGGAGGGCCAGCACCGTGCGGTGATGGTAGTGCGCCTCGTCGCCGAGCCCGAGCGCGAGGTAGGTGTCGCCGAGGAGGTGGTGGAGGTCGGCGCGGAGGTCGGGCCGGTCGGCGAAGTCGCGGGCCACGCGGGTGGCGGCCTCATCGATCACAGCGCGGATGGGCGTGTCGGGACCGGTGGCCTCGGCATCGTTGTACCACCGGCTGTTGGGGGCGCGGAGGAGCCGCTCGAGGAAGCCCGCCACCGCCTCGGCGCGCTCGGCCTGGGCGGTAGCTTCCGTGGCGGCCTGCTGTGCCCGGTCGCGCTCCGTGGCAAGGCGCTGCGTGTAGAACCCGACCGTGGCTGCGAGCAGCGCCACCACGAGGAGCGCCACGGTCACACCGGTCCGGTGTCGCCCGACGAACTTGCGCGCGAGGTAGCCCGCCGACGCTGGACGTGCCAGCACGGGCAGCCCGTCGAGGTAGCGCTGGAGGTCGGCGGCGAGGGCTTCGGCGGAGGCGTAGCGGCGGTCGGGCTCCTTCGCCATCGCCGTGCGCACGATCTGATCGAGGTCGCCCGCGAGCGCCCGCGCCCGGCTCGGCGGGGCCACGGCGGAGGGGCGCGGCGGCGTCTCGTCGCACACGACCCGCTCGGCCTGAGCCGCGGTCAGCGCGCCGAGGTCGTAGGGGCGCACGTCCGCGAGCAACTCGTAGAGCAACACGCCGAGCGCGTAGACATCGGTGGCCGTCGTGACGGGCTGGCCCAGGAACTGCTCGGGGGCGGCGTAGGCGGGCGTCATCGGCCCGAGCGCAGCCCGCGTCAGCATCGTGGCCTCGTCAGCGTCGCCCTTGACGAGTTTCGCGATGCCGAAGTCGAGCAGCTTTACCTGCGGCGGGCCGCCCTCCACGTCGGCAACGAGCACGTTAGACGGCTTGAGGTCGCGGTGGATGACGAGGCGGCGATGCGCGTAGGCCACGGCCTCGCAGACCTGTACGAAGAGCGCGACGCGGGCCCGCAGCGCGAGGTCGTGCGTGCTCGGGTACGCGATGAGGGGCTGCCCGTCCACGCGTTCGAGGGCGAGGTAGGGCAGGCCCTCGTCCGTGACGCCGCCGTCGTAGAGCCGCGCGATGCCGACGTGTTCGAGGCGGGCGAGGATCTGGCGTTCAGCAGCGAAGCGGCGGACCAGCGCCGTCCGGTCGGGGCCGGGGTGCAGGAGCTTGAGCGCGACGGTGCGGTCGTAGAGCCCATCGGCCCGCGTGGCCCGGTAGACCACGCCCATGCCGCCCGCGCCGAGCCGGTCTTCGATCCGCCACGGCCCCACGCGTTCGCCGATTCGCGCGTCCTCCTCCCCCGGAAGCCCAGCGTCTGGTAGGGCCTCCTCCCGCGCGAAGAGGGGCGTGTCGAGCAGCCCGTCGGCGGCACCGTGCTGAGCGAGCATCGCCGCGACTGCTGCCCGCACGGTCGGGTCTGCTTCCGTCTCCGCGAGCCATGCGCCTTGCTCGTCGGCTGGCCGGAGATCCACGCCTGCATCGAGGGCGGCGAGGAAGCGTGCGGAGATGCGCTCGTGGACGTCGGCCACGTTGGCGGCCGGCCTACCGGTGTGGGTCGAGCCCGTGCTCATGCCGCCTTCGAGAGGTCGTGATGCAACCAGGCCCGTGCCACCGCCCAGTCGCGCTCGACGGTCGCCTCGGAGAGCCCGAGCACCGTCGCGGCCTCGGCGATGGTGAGCCCCACGAAGTAGCGCAGCGTGACGACCTCGGCCTGGCGTGCGTGGCGAGCCTCCAGCCGCGTGAGCGCCTCGTCAAGGGCGAGCACCTCGCGGGCCTGCGCAGGCGGTACGAGGCGCGTTTCGTCGAGCGGGAGCGGGCGCTCGCCGCCACCGCGCTTCTCGGCCTGCCGGGCCCGGGCATGGTCCACGAGTACCCCGCGCATGGCCTTGGCCGCGATCCGGAAGAAGTGCTGCCGGTTGGCGAACGCGCGCCCGCCTCGGGCCAGCTTCTCGTACGCCTCGTGGACGAGCGCCGTCGTGTTGAGCGTGTCCGACGGGCGGCGGAGCCGCTGCTGGTGCGCGAGCGCGCGAAGCTCCTCGTAGACGAGCGGGATGAGCCGGTCGAGCGCCGCCGCGTCGCCCGCCTGCACGGCGGCCAGCAGCTGCGTCACGTCAGGCAAGCGGGGGGAGTCGGGGGAGGCCATCGAGCGCAGCGCCGGAGCAAAGCGTTAGCGAACAGGCAAGTGAGCGAGGCTGAATATCGGAGGCGGGACCGCTAGAGATACACCCGTCCCTGATTTTTTTCGCGGGCGATGAGGGAATCGGCGCGGGGATCTCGGACTGACTCTACCGCTCCCTTCCATCTCACCGCTCCATCTCACGGCATAGCCCTATGCGATCCCTTGCTCGCCTCTCCCTCGTTTTTGCTCTCGCTTTCCTGCTCACGGACGCCGTCCGGGCGCAGACCTGTACCACCGAATGGGCGCAGCCTGCCGACGGTGTCTGGACCGATGCCGCCAACTGGACCGCCGGGGTCCCCGAGGCCGGCGACACGGCCTGCATCACCGTCGGGGGGACCTACACCGTCTCCTTGGGCGTCTCCGATCCGATCTCGATCGCAGGGCTCGACCTCGGCGGCCCCAACGGCACGCAGACGCTTGAGGCGCAGCGGCAGTTCAACATCACCGGTAACGCGCGGGTCGGCGCCCGAGGTCGGCTGCTCGTGAGTTCGGCCAGCGTCTTCGACTTCTTCCGCGTAGGCGGGACGCTACTCGTGGAGGGCCTCGCCCGGCTTGGCCCCACGCGGTTCATGGACACCGGCGGCACGCTCGACATCGCGCCGAACGGGCGCGTGACGGTCTTGCGCGGCACTACCGCCAGCGATGCCAGCGCGACCTTCCGCGTACGCGGGACGCTGGACACCGAGGGCTGCGGCCAGCCTGCCCAGGCGGGCACCTGCGCCGTCAACGCGGTGCTCGACGTGGACGGTGGGACGATCCGATCCCCGGAGGGGCTCTTGACGCTCCGCGGCGGCGGCACCCTCACCAATGTCACCGTCGACGCCGCCGCCAACGCGTTCCTCCAGTTCTCACGCTTCACCGGCGTCACCGACACCTACGTCCTCACGGGCACGATGCGTGGCACGCCGGAGGGGGTCGTTTCGATGCAAGGGGGCAACCTGGCGGCGGGCAGCGGCACGGCGATCCTCGATGTGGGCGGCTCCGGCCTGAGCTTCGCCGGCGGGTTCGGCGCGGAGAGCTTCCTCACGAGCGCGGGCGGCGAGTTCCTGAATACGGGTCGCCTCGTGCAGTCCAACAACGCCTTCACCGGCGTCCGCACGGTTGTGCTGCGCAACCAGGGTGTCATCGCCGAGCGGTCGGGCCTCATCCTCGTGGACGGTGCCACGGTGCGCAACGAACCGGACGGTCTCATCGTGCTCGGCGAGGACAACAGCAGCGGGGTGATCGTGGGCAACGGGCGCGTCATCAACGAGGGGCGCATCGTCGGGGTCAACACCGCGTTCCCTGTGTCGATCAGCGACGACCTCCTGGTGAGCGAGCCCGGCTCCGTGCTGGAGTCGAGCGGGGTGCGGCTCAACCTCACCGGCGATGCCGCGCGCGTCATCCCCGCCGACGTGACGCTGACGGGGACGGGCGGCTTCCTGTTCACCGACGTGGTCCACCAGGGGACAGTCAGCCCCGGTACGGAGGCGCAGTCCATCGCCACGCTCACGTTCCGCAACGGGACGTTCCGCCCCTCGCCGTTCGCCGGCGTCCCGCAGCTCGTCATCGACGTGGACAACGGGGGCGTGAGCGATCAGATCGCGGTGCCTGCATCGACGGGCGGCCAGACCGTCCAACTCGCGGGCGCGCTCGTGGTGCGCGTGCGGCCCGGCTACGTCCCCACACTCGGCGACACGTTCACGATCCTCACGGCCCCGAGCGCCATCGAAGGGCGCTTCGAGCAGATCGCCGTGGAGGGCGCCCCCGACGGCCTCACCTTCGTCACGGAGCTAGTGGACAACGACCGCGCC
>JBCCRG010000183.1:0-7131 GCA_039208155.1 Bacteroidota bacterium
GGCGAGGCACGACGGAGAGCGACATGGCGGTGGTGGTGATCCAGACGGCGGCAGTCCGGCGAGGGCACTTACCGCAGCACAGCGTCTCGGGTCCTGCAAAACTCCGTCCATTCTCCCCCGAAGGCAAGCCGCCGGAGGAAGTCGGAGCGGCGACGTACCAGCGAAGAACCCTCTACTTCAAACTTCTCGCTACTCGTCCCCCATCGAGAGGACCGCGAGGAATGCCTCCTGTGGGACGTCCACGGAGCCGACCTGCTTCATGCGCTTCTTGCCCGCCTTCTGCTTTTCGAGGAGCTTGCGCTTGCGCGAGATGTCGCCGCCGTAGCAACGCGCGGTCACGTCCTTGCGGAGCGCCTTCACGGTCTCGCGCGCGATCACCTTGTTGCCGATGGCCGCCTGGATCGCCACGTCAAACAATTGCCGCGGAATGAGTTCGCGCAGCTTCTGGCCGAGCCTACGGCCCATGTGGTAGGCCTTGTCGCGGTGGACGATGGTCGATAGGGCGTCCACGGCGTCGCCGTTGAGGAGCACGTCGAGCTTGACGAGGTTCGAGGGGCGCTCGCCGATGAACTCGTAGTCGAAGCTCGCGTAGCCGCGCGAGAACGACTTAAGGCGGTCGTAAAAGTCGAAGACAATCTCGGCCAGCGGTAGGTTGTACTGCAGGCCCACGCGTTCCTCGTCGAAATACTGCGTGTTGATGTACTCGCCGCGGCGCTCCTGGCAGAGCTGCATCAGCGGACCGATGTACGTCGTCGGCGTGATGATCTCGGCCTTGATGTAGGGCTCGCGGATCTCGCCGATGCGCCCCACCTCGGGCATGCCGGATGGGTTCTCGACGATCATCTCCTCGCCGTCGGTCAGCTCGACCGTGTAGCGCACGTTCGGGAGCGTCGTGATGATGTCGAGGTCGAACTCGCGGTCGAGGCGTTCCTGGACGATCTCCATGTGGAGCATGCCGAGGAAGCCGACGCGGAAGCCGAAGCCGAGCGCGGCGGACGTCTCGGGCTCGTAGCGGAGCGCGGCGTCGGAGAGTTGGAGCTTGTCGAGCGAGGCGCGCAAATCCTCGAAGTCGGCCGAGTCGGTCGGGTAGATGCCCGAGAAGACCATCGGCTTCACGTCGCGGTAGCCCGGCAGCGGCTTCGTAGCCCCGTTGCGGGCGTGCGTGACCGTGTCGCCGACGCGCGTGTCCTGCACGTCCTTGACGCTGCCGACGACGTAGCCGACCTCGCCAGGGACGAGCGTCTTGACGGGCGTGCGGCCGAGCGTGAGGTGGCCGATCTCCTCGGCGTTGTACTTCGCGTCGGTCGCCATGAACAGGATGCCGTCGCCGTCGCGGATCGTGCCTTCCACGACGCGGACGTAGACCACCGAGCCGCGGTAGGTGTCGAACGCCGAGTCGAAGATGAGCGCCTGGAGCGGCGCCTCGGGGTCGCCTTTGGGCGGTGGCACGCGCTCGATGATGCGTTCGAGGACGGCCGGAACGCCCTCGCCCGTCTTCGCGCTCACGTGGAGCACGTCGTCCGGGTCGCCGCCGATGAGGTCGGTGATCGACTTCGCGACGAGTTCGGGCCGCGCGCTCGGGAGGTCGACCTTGTTGAGGACGGGGATGATCTCCAGATCGGCGTCGAGCGCGAGGTAGAGGTTCGAGATCGTCTGCGCCTCAATGCCCTGGGCGGCGTCCACAACGAGAATCGCGCCCTCGCACGCCTGCAGCGCGCGGCTCACCTCGTAGGTGAAGTCGACGTGGCCCGGCGTATCGATCAGGTTGACCACATAGTCCTGGCCGTCCTCCGCTTTGTAGTTCATGCGGATGGCGTGGCTCTTGATTGTGATACCGCGCTCGCGCTCGAGCTCCATCGAGTCGAGGACCTGGTCATGCATCTCACGCTGCGAGAGCGTGCCCGTGGCTTCGAGCAGCCGGTCGGCGAGCGTCGACTTGCCGTGGTCGATGTGGGCGATGATGCAGAAGTTGCGGATGCGGGACTGATCCACGGAGGTCCTGGGTCGGTGAGGGGAGCGGGAGGCGCAATCTGGCGGACTCCTACGTGCGCGTCAAGCCACGGCTCCCGTCCTCCCGGATTCTCCGTTTCCGGTCTCCCCACCACACCTACCTTCTCCGGCTCACTGCTTCCTCGGCTCCGGTTTCCACCGCCTCCGGCTTCGTTGCGTGCTCTTCAACTCGCTCGCGTTCCTCGCCTTTTTCCCCATCGCGGTCGTGGGCGCGTTCGTGACGCCGGGGCGGTGGCGGTGGGCGTGGCTGCTGGCGATGAGCTACCTGTTCTACGCTGCGTGGGAGCCATCGTACCTGCTCTTGATCTGGCTCTCGACCGGCGTGGACTACGCCTGCGGGCGTTCGATGGGCCGCCGCGCCACGCGCCAGGCACGGCGGCCTTTCTTGCTTGTGAGCCTGGGCGCCAACCTGGGACTGCTGGGCATCTTCAAGTACGCAGGCTTCTTCGCGGACACCGCGAATGCGCTCTTCGGATGGATGGGCACCGACGCGGGCTTGCAGGGCTTCGACCTGCTGCTTCCGGTGGGCATCTCGTTTTACACGTTTCAGACGCTCTCGTACACCATCGACGTGTATCGCGGCGCGCGGGCTCCGGAGCGGCATCTGGGGGTGTTTGCGCTGTACGTGAGCTTCTTCCCGCAGCTCGTCGCGGGCCCCCTCGAGCGCTCGGAGCGGCTGCTGCCGCAGCTCCACGCCGCGCCGCGCTGGGACTGGCCGCGCGCCTTTCGTGGGAGTCTGCTCATGGGCTGGGGCTTCTTCCTGAAGACCGTCCTCGCCGACCGGCTGGCGTTCTACGTGGACGCCGTCTACGCTGCCCCGGACCTCGCGACGAGCGCGCAGGCGTGGGGGGCGAGCTATGCGTTCGCCTTCCAGATCTACGGCGACTTCGCGGGCTACAGCCTCATCGCCATCGGCGCGGCGGAGGTACTCGGCGTGCGGCTGATGGACAACTTCCGTCGTCCCTACTTCGCACGCTCCATCGGCGAGTTCTGGCGGCGCTGGCACATCAGCCTCTCGTTCTGGTTTCGCGACTACGTCTACGTTCCGCTCGGCGGCAACCGCGTTGCGTTCCCCAGGTGGACCGTGAACATCGCCGTCGTGTTCGTGGTGAGCGGCCTCTGGCACGGCGCGGCGTGGACGTTCGTAGCGTGGGGCGCGCTGCACGGGACGTACCTGATCGTGGGGCGGCTGACACAACCCGCGCGCAACCGGCTCTGGGGCCAAGCCACGCGGCTCCGTTTATTTATTTCAATAACAGCTACGTTTCACCTGGCCGTCGTCGCGTGGGTCTTCTTCCGCGCGGCCGCATTCGGCGACGCGTTCGCGCTGCTGGCGGCCATGGCGCGCTTCCCCAGCGAAGGCCTCGCTGAGAGCCCGCTCGTGCTTGGGCTGACGGGCTACGAAGCTGCGCTCGGGTTGGCTGCCCTCACCACGGTGCTCGCCGTTGAGATCGCCGAGGAGCGACGGGGCACGTGGTGGTGGGACCGGGTACGCCAGCGACCCGCTTGGCAGCAAGCCGCTGTGTTCGTCGCGCTCGTGTTCAGCGTGCTCTGCTTCGGCGAGTTCGGCGCGCAGGCGTTTATCTACTTCCAGTTCTGACCCGTGTCGTCCCCCGTCCTCTCCCCTCCTCCCCGCCCCATCGTGCTCCTCGGCGCGCTGGCCGGTGTCGGTGTCCTCCTGTTTCTACTCAGCGAGACGGTAGCGCCGGTGTATCCGGAGGTTCACGCGCGGGAAGCGATGCGCCGTGCGCAGGCGGACTCGATCAGCTTCGTGACGCTGGGCCACTCGCACAACCGCGCCGTCCTGTTCGACTCGCTGAGGCCGGACGGCTCGGGCCTGGAGGGCTTTCACCTGTGGCGCTCCTCGCGCGACCCCTTCGAGACGCGATGGGCGTTCGAGCAGGAGCGACCGAAGCTCCCCTACCTCCGCGCCGTGTTCGTGGCAGTAGCCCCGTTCGCGTGGGACAACACGCAGATCGCGGCATCGGCGCGGGACCGGCGGCGCGAGCTCTATGCGCTCCATCCGGGCGCGGGTGTCTGGCACCAGGATGTCGGGCTGCGGGTGCATGCGCGCCTAGCTCCGCTCATGCGGGGCGATCACTGGAAGGGCGTCGTGTACGCGATGGCAGGCCGTCCGCTGGACTTTCAGGTTGAATCCAACGGATGGATCGACGACCGCCCACGCGACACCGTCCGCGACGCAGCGACGCTCGACAGCATCGCCGTGCTCACCGTTGAGGCGCATGCTGACGTGGACGCGCGCGCCCAGGCTGCCGACCCCGCGCTCTGCGGGCGGGCCGCCTCGGCGCTGGCTGCGATCCCCGAAATCGCCGGGGCGGCGGTGCGGGTGGTGTTCTACACCCCGCCCTACTGGCCCTCCTACGGTGCAGGGCTACCCGCAGCCTCGACGTGCGACCTGCGTGGGACGGCTCGGACTCTCGCTGCCACGCAGGACCACGTCGTCTACTTCGACGACAGCCTACACGCGGACTTTGTGCAGGACGCGGGCCTCTTCCTCGATGCGGACCACCTCAACGTGTTCGGCGCGGCGCAGTATTCGGCGCTGCTGCGCGACCGGCTGGCGGACGATGCCCTCGCTCGTGGTTCGCTTCACGGAGATTTGTCGGCTGCGTTGGCTGATCCCTGAGCGGGCGTCGTATCTTTCGCGTCTGCTTGGCGCGGTAGCTCAGCTGGTTAGAGCGTCGGATTCATAACCCGGAGGTCGAGAGTTCAAGTCTCTCTCGCGCCACTCGCTGATCCCGAGTCAGCCGCTGATCCCAAGTCAGCCTCTCCCCCTCGACGCGCTCGTGCACCCCGCGAGCGCGTTTTTTGTCGGTCCCGCTGCTCCCGTTCCTCCTCCCCGACGCCCATGCGCATCCTGGTCCATGACTATGCGGGCCACCCCTTCCAGGTGCAGCTTGCGCGGGCACTTGCTCGGCGCGGCCACACGGTCCGTCACCTCTTTAGCAGCACCAACCAGACCCCCCAGGGCCAACTGTCGCGTCTCACGGACGACCCGCCCTCCTTCAGCGTGGTCGGCGTCGCCATGGAGAAGGGAGCGCTCGAGAAAGGCGCGCGGTCGCTGAGCGTCCTCCTCGAACGGCGACGCCGAGAAATCGAGCACGGGACGAAGGTAGCCCGCGCTGTAGCGGACTTTCGCCCGGATGTCGTGCTCTCGGCGAACACGCCGCTTGACGCTGAGCGTCTCATCGTCGCAGCGGCTCGCAAGCAGGACGCCCGCTTCGTGAAGTGGCTCCAGGACCTCATCTCCGTGGCAGCCTCGCGCATCCTCCGGCAGAAGCTTCCCGGCCTCGGCGCTCTCGTGGGCTCCTACTACGTCCGCGTCGAGCGCAGCATCCTGAACGCGAGCGATGAGGTCGTGCTCATCACGGAAGACTTTCGCCCCATCCTCCGCGACTGGGGGCTGCCCGACGAGCGGCTGCACACCGTCGAGAACTGGGCGCCGCTGGACGAGATGCCGCAGCGTCCCAAAGACAACCCGTGGGCCCAGACCCACGGCCTCGCGGACAAGCGGGTGATCCTCTACACCGGCACGCTCGGCCTCAAGCACAACCCGGCGCTGCTCCTGCAACTCGCCGAGCACTTCGCCGACGTGCCCGACGTGCGCGTTGTAGTCTGCACCGAGGGAGCGGGCGGCGAATGGCTGGCCGAGCGCCGCGCCGAGCGGGGTCTGGAGAACCTGCTCCTGCTCCCCTTCCAGCCGTTCGCAGACCTCCCCGACGTGCTCGCGACTGCCGACGTGCTTACAGCCGTTCTCGAACCTGACGCTGGCGTGTTCTCCGTCCCATCTAAGGTCTTGACCTACCTCTGCGCCGCGCGCCCGCTGCTGCTGGCCATCCCCGAGGAGAACCTCGCCGCACGCATCGTTAAGCGGGAGCAAGCTGGGCTGGCGACGACTCCAGGCGACGCGCTTGGCTTCGTCGCACACGCCGAGCGCCTGCTCCGAGACCCGGACCTACGCGCCCAGTTGGGGGCAAACGCGCGCCGCTATGCCGAGACCGCATTCGACATCGACGCGATCAGCACGCAGTTCGAGGCCATACTGGAGGGCTGAGGCGAAACCGGCGATACGAGCTTCGGCGTGCAAGCGGACCCGGAAGACGGCCGTCTCGTTGGAGGAGGGTTTCATTCGTGTCTACCTCATGACCCATCCTCCAACCTCGTTACCTCGCTCGACCGAGCTCGCACCCGATCACCACGGCCCCGATTTCGAGGCGGACGACACGCCGCCGCCGCCGGGACGCGCGCCGTGGCGCGACAAGGCCCACGAGATCATCTTCGGGACGCACACGCCCGCAGGTAAGGCGTTCGACATCGTGCTCATTGGGCTGATCGCACTCAGCCTGCTCGCGGTGATGCTGGAAAGCGTCGAGACGATCCGGATGTGGTTCCACTTCGAGCTACGAGCTGTCGAGTGGTTCTTCACGATCGTCTTCACGATCGAGTACATCCTGCGCCTGGCCTCCGCCTACGAACCGAAGCGCTACGCGCGCAGCTTCTACGGCGTGATCGACCTGCTAGCGATCCTGCCGACCTATATCAGCGCGTTCGTACCCGGCGCGCAGTTCTTCCTGATCGTGCGGATCCTACGCTTCCTGCGTGTTTTCCGCATCCTGAAGCTGGTCAACTACTTATCCGAGGCGAATGAACTCGGCCGGGCGCTCGTCGCGAGCCGCCGCAAGATCTTCGTGTTCATCTTCGTGGTGCTCACGCTGGTCACCATCCTGGGCTCGCTGATGTATATCGTCGAGGGTGGGCAAAACGGCTTCACGAGCATCCCGCGCAGTATGTACTGGGCGGTCGTCACGCTCACGACGGTCGGCTACGGCGACATCGCCCCCCAAACGACGCTGGGACAGATCATCACCACGTTCATCGTGATCCTAGGCTACGGCATCATTGCGGTGCCGACAGGCATCGTGACGACGGAGCTGACGAACGTGATGGCGGAGGCGCGCCGCTCGTCGTTCTGCCCTGCCTGCGGCTGTGCAGACCACGACACCGATGCTGCGTTCTGCAAGCGCTGCGGCACCGAGATCCGCACCGCAGGAGGCGTCGTGCTGGACGGGCACGGACACGTTCCCGCCAAAGGCGGCGGCA
>JBCCRG010000184.1:0-7121 GCA_039208155.1 Bacteroidota bacterium
CCGAAGGGCTTCACGCTCCTCGACGCTGCCGACGCCTCGGACGTCATCGACCTCATCCGCACGGAGCGCGGGCTGGGCTCGGGGCGCAAGCGGTTCCCGAAGAAGCGCACGCTCCAGGCGATGTTCTCGGCGACCGCCAACCGCGCGCTGCGGCTCGACGACGTGGTCGAGGCAAAGTACCCGCAGTTCCTCGTCCACCTCGACGACCTCGACGCGCTCCAGACGGCCTTCGCGGACTACAAGCGCCGCCACGGGCTGATGGACTACGACGACCTCCTCCTCCTGACGCAGCACCTCTTCCAGCAGCACCCCGACACCGCGCGGCAGGTCAGCGCCGGCTGTCGCCATGTGCTGGTCGATGAGTACCAGGACACCAATCGGATGCAGGCTGACCTCGTCCGGCACTTCGCCGCCGTCCACGGTAACGTCACTGCCGTCGGCGACGACGCGCAGTCGATCTACCGCTTCCGGGGCGCCGACTTCCGCAACATCCTCGACTTCCCGACGCACTTCCCGGGCACGAAACTCTACAAGCTGGAGGAGAACTACCGTTCCACGCAGCCCATCCTCGACCTCGCCAACCGCGTGCTGGAGCAGGCGCAGGAGAAGTACGAGAAGACGCTGTTCACCGAGAAACAGACCGGCGAGCTGCCCGCGCTTGTGCAGGCCCCGGACGACGCGTGGCAGAGCAAGTTCGTCTGCCAGGTCGTGCTGGAGGAGCGCGAGGGCGGGACGCCACTCAACCGCATGGCGGTGCTGTTTCGCAGCGGCTACAACTCCTACGACCTCGAAACCGAACTCAACCGGCGGCGCATCCCGTTCGTGAAGTTCGGCGGGCTGAAGCTCAACGAGGCCGCGCACGTGAAGGACGTGCTCGCGCACCTGCGCGTGGCCGAGAACCCGGCCGACGCCGTCGCCTGGAACCGCGTGCTGCGGCTGCTCGACGGCATCGGACCGAAGACCGCCGCGCAACTGGTCGAGTGGATCGCGCAGGCCGAGGACCCCTATACGCTCGACGCGCCGTTTGTGAGCCCGCGCTTCGTGGAGGAGATCAAGCGCCTCGCGGCGCTCTTGCAGGCGCTCCGGGCCTCGGATGACGGCCTGCCCGTGCAACTCGAAACGTTGCTCGGCTACTACGAGCCCATCCTCGCGCGGACCTACACCGAGGATCACCCGAAGCGCCAGCAGGACCTCGACCACGTCGCGGGTCTCGCCGAGGGCTACGCTAGCCGCGGCGACTTCCTCGAAGCGCTCACGCTCGACCCCATCGACCTCACCGCGCTCGACGCCGAGGCGGCACTGGAGGACGAACCCCCGCTCGTCCTCTCGACGATCCACTCTGCGAAGGGATTGGAGTTCGACAGCGTGTTCCTCATCCAGGCGCTCGACGGCGTCATCCCGTCGCAGTACAGCCTCGGCTCCGACGCCGAGATCGACGAGGAGCTACGGCTGCTGTATGTCGCTGTGACGCGTGCGGAGCGGCAGCTTTTCGTGAGCTACCCGATGCTCCAGCGCCGCCGCCGCACCGGCGACTTCTTCGCCCGCCCCACCCGCTTCCTCGACGGCCTCCCCGAGACGGTCCTGGAGCCGTGGACGCTCGTGCAGGAGCAGAACACGCCGCCGAAGGAGCTTCCAGAAGGCTCCAACGACACGCCGAAGCAACTGGGTACCGGCGAATGAGCGGACGCTTTCAGGTGGAGGATCTGTTCACGATTTCGGGCCGTGGTCCGGTAGCGCTGGGCGACGTTCTGGAGGGCACCATCCGGATTGGTATGCATACACAAGCACTCAGCGCCGAGTGGCCTTGCGGGTTGCGCGTCGTCGGGGTCGAGATCGCACATGGCAGGAGCGACGGCGACGTGTGGCACCAGGTTGGTCTCCTGTTCGAGGGGATCGAGGCTACCGAACTCGGACGTCTGCTTCCAGAAGACCGAGTGCTGGTACTGCGTCCAGCCACCGAATCGTCTTCGTCATCCTGAGCGAGCGTAGCGAGTCAAACCGAAGGTTCACGCCAGTAAAGGATCTGCGGGCCAGCTTCCAGGTTGTGGGCGAAGCGCCGAGGTAGACAGAGATCCCCCGCGTTCACGAGGGCAAGCTCTTCGACTTCGCCCTGTGGGCTACGCTCAGGATGACAGTGGACCATAGCGAAACGGCTTTCCCTAGCGCGACCGCCCGAGCGCTCACGACTCTTCGGGCAGGGCGACCTGAAATAGCTGCGCGGCCAGTTGGCTCGCCTCCTCAGCATTCGCCTGGATGCGGCGGCGCATGCGCAGCGCGGTTGGGTAGGACACGCCGATCTCGCGCTGGATCTGCTTCGCGGTGGGTGCCTCAGGGAGGCGCGTTGTGAGGTAGAGTACATAGAACCAATCGAGCAGGGGCACGCGGGAGCGCTCGAAGAGGGTACCGACGGTGGGCCGGACCTGGGTGCCGCAGACCTGGCAGGAGTAGCAGCGGCGGCTGGCGATCAGGTGATGCGGCCGCACCACCTCGCACTTCTTGCAGGGGATGCCTCCGTCGAAGACCTCGGGAGGCCAGCGCAGCACCCGCAGTGCGCTGAGGCACTGCTCCTCCGTTCCGTATCGGGCGAAGAAATCGGCGAGGGCGAAGGGCTGCATGGGGTGAGACGTGGACGAGCTTCGACTGGGAGAGGTGAGAGCAAGGCGCGCGTAGCGGCCGGACATACGTTTTACACGGTTGCGGCAGGTGCAGGCACAGTGAGGCTCCCGGTGCACGTGCCGGATCGTTTCTTTCTGGCCCTACCAAGGCGTTCACCACGAGCCACGTCTCCCCACCCCTCCCGCACGCATGCGCCTGCTCCTCGCGTACAACGCCGACGGCGGCCTCGCCAACGCAGCGTTCCACACGGCGCATCGGCTGCTCTCGCCCTCCACCTACACGTGTACCCTCTGTGCGCTCACGCACGGCCCGCTCGCGATGCGCCGCCGCTGGCGCGCGACCCTCAACGGCCTCGGCGTCCCCGTCGTCTTCCTCCACCGCGACGAGATCGCCGAGGCGTATCCCAGCCTTGCCGGGCTCCCGCTGCCCGCGCTCCTCACCGATCGCGGTCCAGACGACCTGCACCCGACGGTCCTGCTCAGCGCCGACGCCATCGAAGCCTGCGCCGACCTCAACGCGCTCATCGCAGCGCTGGAGACGGCGCTGGCCGAGCGCGCCTCAGAGCGCGGGCTTTGAGACGGTCGCGTCGAGCCAGGCGGCGAAGGCGGCGGTGACGGCCGGGTTGAACTGCGCGACCTGGTACGGATTCTCGCCACGCTTGAGCATTGCCGTGTACTCCTCGGGGGTGCCGACCTTCAGCATCGGGTGGTTCGTCTCGGGGATGCGCTGGAAGACCGCCGTGCCGGGGCGATAGTGGTTGACGACGCGGACGAGCAGGCGCTGGTCCTCGTCGTGCAGCGCCGCGATGTCGGACTCGCCGTAGAGCGAGAGCACGTACGCGTCGGTGTTGGCCCAGGCGACGGTGGCGTCGTGCTGGCCGAGCTCCTGCCAGAAGGTGTAGTCGCGCCCGATCATGTCGCGGTCGCCGTTCCAGCCGAGGCCGTCCGTCATGGCGGCACGGCCGGTTTCCGTGGCAGCGAGCTCGGCGGGCGGGGTCTGGTCGTCGAAGAACGCGTTGATGGCGGGCCGCCACGCGCGCGCCTTCGCGGCCTTGTCCACCGGATCGCCCTGGCCGAGCAGGGTGTCTTGCGTGCGGATCAGGTCGAGGATGTAGTCGCGCCAGGGACGCATGCCGGTGCCGTAGACGGCGACGCCCTTCGGCGAGAAGCGGTCCATCGCGGCAAGCATCGGGGCCTGGAGCCCGCCCATCGAGTGGCCTAGCAGGAATACGTTGTCGCGGTCCACCCAGTCGTAGGTGAGGAGGTGGTCGTAAGCGGCCGTGAACGCCTCCATCTCCTCGTCGTAGCCGATGGCGCTGCAGTCGGACGTGCCCGCGCTGTCGCCCATCCCCGGCTTCTCGACGCGGAAGACGGCATAGCCCCGGTCCACGAGCCCGTCGATGAGGAGCCGGTAGGGGTGCTGCGGCGAACCGAAGTCGATGCTGGCGCAGGTGTAGCCCTGGATGAAGTAGACCGTCGGCATCGGGCCCGTCTGCGGCTGGCCGTCGGGGCCGAGCGGCTTCTTGGCGATGGCCCGCAGCGCCCCGTCCTGGAACGGCACGGCGTCATAGAGCACCTCAGCAGTGTCGTCCGTCTCGAACGGCTTCGGCAACGCTGCCCCGACGAGCGTCTGCCGTGCCCCGCCGCGCACGACTTCCAGCGTCACCACGTCGCCCTCGCGGATCTCGCCGACCATCGCGACGAGCGCCTGCGGGCTCGCTACCGCCTCGCCGTTGACCGTCAGGAGCACGTCGCCTGCCTCCAACTCCAGCGCATCGCCAGTGAGGCCGTCCATGACCTGCTGGATCACCACGCCCGTCGGTGCCTCCAGGCCGAGCTCCGCAGCGATGTCGGGCGTCACGGGCGCGGGCCACACGCCGAACTGCGCCTGGCGCTTGAGCACCGGTTGCGCCTCTGCGGGAAGGAGACCTGCAGCGAGCGTGAGGAGAAGAACGAGGGCGGCAAGACGGGGCAGCATCGGCGGTACGAAAACCTCGGGGGCACAGACGAGACACGCAGGCTACGCGGGCACCCCCGCCGAGATTTTGCCCAGGCTGCTCGGTTGGAGCCGACCTGGGAGGAGCAGAGCGCCCGTCTCCAACTTCACGGCCAGGTCGGCGTAGTTGGTCCTTGGTTTTTGGTAGGCGGTAGTTCGAGATGAATCGTCGCTTCGAGGCCGACGGCAGACAGGGAGCGAAGCGACCGAACCAACAGCCAAAAGCGAGCAACGCGAGCGTACCAATAGCCAGCAACCAACTCCTACGGTATCCGCAGCAACCGGGTGGTGCTCAGGGCGATGCTGAGCAGCAGCAGCACGAGCGCGGGCCGGAGGAAGAGGCCGTAGCGCTCCTCGACATCCACGTAGACGCGCTCCTGCACCTCCGTGCGCTCCAACTCGGAGATCTCAGCATAGATGGCGCGGAGGGCCTCCTGGTCGCGGGCGCGGAAGTAGCGTCCGCCCGTCTTCTCGGCGACGGCCTGGAGCGTCTCCTCATCGACCTGTAGGCCGGGGACCCGCCGCGTGCCGCCGAAGAGCGAGGGCTGGCGCACCACGCCACCCGCCTCCGAGCCCACGCCGATGGCGTAGATCTTCACGCCGAGCGCCTCCGCCACCTCGGCCGCCGTCGCCGGGTCGATTTCGCCGCGGTTGTTCTGGCCGTCGGTGAGGAGCACCATCACCTTGCTCGCCGCGTCGGCGTCGCGCAGCCGGGCCGAGGCCGTCGCGATGGCCGTGCCGATGGCGGTGCCGTCCTCGATCACCCCCATGCGCACGTCGGTGAGCATCTGCTTGAGGAAGCCGTAGTCGAGCGTGAGCGGGGCCTGCGTGTAGGCTTGCGCCGCGAAGACGACGAGCCCAATGCGGTCTGAGAGCCGCCCGTCGATGAACTCAGCGGCGACGGCCTTAGCCGCCTGGAACCGGTTGGGGTAGAAGTCGTCCGCCTTCATCGAGGTCGAGATGTCGAGCACGAGCACGATGTCGATGCCCTCGGCGAACTGCTCGCGCGTCACGTCGCGTTCCTGCGGCCGGGCGAGCGCCACGATGCCGAGCGCAAGCGCCGCAAGCAGCAGCGCACCGGGCAGCCACGCGAGCCGCGCCCAGAGCGTCGGCGGCACGCCCTCCGCCGCCGCCGTCTCGGAGAAGAGTAGCCCCGCCTGCCTCCGCCGCAGCCCTAGCCACGCGAGCAGCGGTACCGCGAGCAGCAGGACAAGCAGCCAAGGGTGAGCGAAGGACATGGGAGGTTTTGGATTCTAGATTTGCGATTAATGATTTCGACTTGATGATTATTGATCGGCGATTTCAGATTACAACGGCGTACCGAACGTCAGAGCTCAAAAAAATCACGAATGGCCAATCGCAAATCCTAAATCAAAAATCAGCAACCGCCTGCAGCAGCGCGGGTAGCACCTCGCCTGCTTTGCCGAGCACGGTTTCGTCGAGCTGCGAGGCGATCTCGCTCGGCTGGATGTTGATCTCGGCGACGTAGGCCCCGTTCCGCTTCGCCTCGATGGGGAGGCCCGCGGCTGGATAGACGGCCCCGCTCGTGCCGACGGAGAGGTAGACCTCTGCTTGGCGAGCCGCTAGGTAGGCCGCAGCATAGGCATCATGCGGCAGCATCTCGCCGAACCAGACCACGTCGGGCCGCAACAGCCCGCCGCAGGCCGTGCAACGAGCGGTCTGGCCTTCTTCGATGACCACGAGGTCGTGCTCGTCGGCGGGCGTCTCGCAGTCGATGCAGTAGATCCGCCGGAGGTTGCCGTGCAACTCCGCGACGTTCGTCGAGCCCGCCTGGAGGTGGAGGACGTCCACGTTCTGCGTGGCGAGGTGGACGTGCGGCTTCATCCGCTCCAACTCGGCGAGCGCGTAGTGACCGGGGTTGGGCGCGACCTCGCGGATGATATCGCCGCGGTGGGCGTACCACCCCTGCACCAGTTCTGGATTGCGGAGGAAGGCGCGCACGTTGGCGAGTTCTTCGGGGCGGAACTTCTGCCAGAGACCGTCGGCGTCGCGGAACGTCGGGACGCCGCTCTCGGCAGAGATGCCTGCGCCCGTGAGGATGGCCACGCGCTGCGCACGGGCGAGGCGTCGTACCAGGGTGTCGGAGAAGGGCATGGAAACGGAGGGCTAAGTCTGCGCAAAGGTAGGCGCACGCCAAGACTCGTGTCACCTCTGCGCCTGTGCCGCCGCCGGACTCATCGACAAGAAGCCGTCCTGCTAGCCGCGCGACTTTCGGGCGACAGCGCGTCCGAGACCAAGCCGCCTGATGCTGGCTCAGCACGGGCTCGGCTACGTGCGTTATCGACCACACGTACGTGTCCATCGTTTACTCTGGGACGACGAGAATCGGTCGGTAGGCCCTATATAGGGACGGTCTGCTTGGCATCCTGCGGGGGTGCTGGCAGCGTGAGGCCGTAGGAGGGACGGCTTCTGTTCGCGCTCTGCTCAACGCAACCTGAGATCACCCATGGATCGCCCCTCTCCTACGCCCCTGCGTCTTGTCGGCACCG
>JBCCRG010000185.1:0-7110 GCA_039208155.1 Bacteroidota bacterium
ACGAAGCGCGTGCCGCGCAGCTGGTGCGTCTTGAGGTTCGCCATCAGCACGAGCGGGAGCCGCACGCCGGGCAGCGTGAACTGCGCCGAGACGCCCTGCGCCGAGCGGCGGTACTCCGCGCCGTCGCCGCCCGCCGTGATGATCTCGGCCGTGGGGACGACGAGCAGCGAGAACTGGCCGGGGTTCGCAAACCCGCCGACGCCCTGCACGCGGTCGAGCAGCGCGAGGCGCTCTTCCACGACCGGGCCCGCCGATGCGTCGAGCTGCACGGCGCTCGCGTAGGCGACCTGCGCTTCCTCGTACTCGCCCGCCTCGCGGTAGGCGTCGCCCATCAGCAGGCGCGCGTCCACGCGGTCCGGGCGGCGCGTTGAGGCGATGCGGGCGGCTTCGGCGGCTCCGGTGTAGTCGCCGGAGTCGTAGCGGTAGCGCGCGATCAGGACCTGCTCGTCGTCGCCATACTCCTCGCGCTGCAACTCCTCCAGCACGACGATGGCGCTCGCGTAGTCGCCCGCGTTGACGAAGGCCGCGGCCTGCTCTCGGACGGCGGCGCGCGGACGCTCACCCGTGGTAGCGAAATACTCGCCGTAGGCATTCGCGGCGGCCTCGTACTGCCCCGCGCGGTAGAGCCCGCGTGCGCCTTCGAGGGCGAGGTAGCGCTCGCGCTCCTGGAGGGCGTTGCGCCGCAGCTCGATCTCGGCCGGGTCGATGCCCGTCGCCTCGGCCTGGCGGAGGTACTGCTCGGCACGCGCGAAGTCGTTCTGCGCGATGAAGTAGGACGAGGCGGCGAGGAGTAGCCCGGCGTCGTTTGGGTTGGCGACGAGGGCCGTCTGGAGCGCGTCGGTTGCCGCAGGCTCGGGCCGCTCGGCGCGGGCGGCCGAGTAGGCGTACATCGACACCACCTGCGGGTCGTCGGGCGCGAGGCGGTAGAGCGTCCGCGCCTGCTCCAGCGCCATCGGGTACTGCCGCGCGACGGTCAGGAAGCGCACGTAGTCGGTGCGCAGCGCGATGTCGTCGGGGTTCTGGTCGAGGAGCTGCTGGTAGAGCCCGAGCGCCGGAGCCGGGTCGGTGAGCGCGCCCGTGCGGAGGAGCACGAAGTATGGATCGAGGAGTGCCCGCAGGATCTGCTCGTCGCCAGGATTGGCCGCGCGTTCGACTTCGAGGGCGTCGATCTGCCGCTGCGCCATGTCGATCTGGTCGGCCTGGAGCCGGAAGACCTGCGCCTGGTGCGCCTCCTGGTCCACGACGTACGGCTCGCCCGCCGCGAGAACGAGGTCGGCTTCCTGATAGCGCCCCGCCGCGACGAGTTCTTCGGCGAGCGCGTACCGCGTGGCGAGGTCCGCCGGGTCCACGTTCAGCCGGAAGGTGTAGCGGTCGATGGCGTAGACGGCGTCCGACGTGCCGAGCCCGATGTCCACGTCCTCGAACCGGACGATCCATGCCTCGGTGTCGCCGTTCCGCTCTTCGAGCGTGCGCAGTTGGTCGAACGCCTCCGCGAAGCGCTCTAGGCGGATGAGTTCGTCCACGAGCGCGAAGCGCGCATCGTCGTCGTTGGGGTTGCGGTCGAGCGCGCGGGTGAGGTCGTCCACGCGGTAGCGCTCGGTGGTCCCGGCGGCGCGGGCGTAGAGGCGGTCGAAGGCGGGCGTCCCGGCCTGGCTGGCGCGGATCGGCTCTAGCACGCGCTGCGCCTCGGCGTTGCGTCCCTCGGCGAGGTAGAGCTCGGCGAGGTCGTAGCGCTTCGCCGTCTGGTTGGGGTTTGCCGCGAGGTCGCGCTCCAGCGCCGCGATGGCGTTCCCCGCCTGGTCAAGCTCGACGAGGCCGCTGCGGGCCTCCTGGTTGTTCGGGTTGAGCGCGAGCGCCTGCTCGAACGCCTGGCGGGCACGCGCGCGGTCGCTCTGCCACAGGCGGAAGTAGCCGAGCCGCATCAGCAGGTCGTCGTTGCCAGGGTAGAGGCGGAGGTACTTCTCGGCCTCAGCGGCCCCCTTGTTCGCCTGGCCGAGCGCGGCGAGCGTGACGAGGTAGCGCGTGACCACGTCCGGTGTGCCCTGCGCGCGCGCGAGGTAGTATTCGTACTGGCTCGACGCCTCCGCATAGCGCTCCGCGTCCGTGAGTGCCTCGGCGTACTGGAGCCGGTAGAGCAGATTCCCCGGCTCTGTCTCCACCTGCCGCCGCAGTACGTCGAGCTGCGAGGTGCCTGCGAGGCCCTGCCCCGAGCCCACGCGGACACGCTGGAGCCCGACCTCGGCCTCGGCGTCGCCCGGACGCATCGCGAGCACGCGCTCGTAGTCGGCGGCGGCCTCGGCGTTCTGGCGGCGGGCCTCGTAGGCCTGCGCCCGGAGGAGGCGGGCCGCGGCGTCGTCCGGCGTGCGGATGAGCACGTCGGTGAGCAGGCGGATCGCCTCGCCGTAGCGCCCGGCGTCGTAGGCGGTCTGGGCGGCGGGCACGCCTGCGCTCTGGGCCTGCGCCGGGGGAACGGCCAGCGCCGCGCTCAGCGCGAGCAGGAGGGTGAACAGGATAGGTCGGAGTCGCATGGCGGCGTAGGAAACGGGAGGGGGCTCCCTGGAGACAGCCGGGAGGCTGGACCGGTAGGCAGTGGTAAGACCGGCGGGGTTCGTCAGC
This sequence comes from Bacteroidota bacterium, assembly GCA_039208155.1. GTDB lineage: Bacteria > Bacteroidota > Rhodothermia > Rhodothermales > Rubricoccaceae > JBCBEX01. The sequence goes on from JBCCRG010000185.1 coordinate 2,617, forward strand.
GGCGAGTTGGTCAGTAGCGGGTTAGTCAGCGTCGAAGGCGAAGGCCATGAGGTCGCGGGCGTTGGCGAAGGGCTCGCCGTTGGGCACCGTCACGGCGGAGATCGCGGTGAAGACGGCATCGATGGCCCCGCCCGAGAGCTGGAGCTGGTTCTTGATCGCGCCGAAGACGCCCGGGGCCGCCTGCTGCGTCCGCTGCGGAAGCAGGGCGAGGAGCCGCTTCTTCTCCGTCTCGGCGTAGAGCGGGTCGCGCTCGTCGAGGGCGGCGCGGACGGCGTCCTCCACCAGCGGAAAGGCCTCCGCGAACGGGTTGTCCGGGTCCATCCGCAGCGCGAGCGCCAGGAAGGGCGTCCCGATGGCGTTGAAGCGCTCGAACGAGGCCTGCACCTGCTTGGCAAACTGCCCGCGCGGCGACTGGTCGAAGGTGTGCGCGGCCAGCGAGGTGAACTGTGGCATCGCGCTCGGTGGCGGCGGGGCCTGCGAGGCTGAGCGTCGGGGTGCAGGGGGCCGAGGTGCCGCGTCGAACTCGGGGGCACCGGAGAAATCGAGGGGGACGCCGTCGCCGCCGCTCCCGAATCCGGCAGGGGCTCCGAACCCACCGCCGGGGGCCGGTGCGCCGGTCTGGGCAAAGGTGCCGCCCATATTCGTCGACACCTGACGGCCGTCGAAGCTGACGGCACCGCTGTGGGGCTGGTACGAATCCAGCAGCACCCCGCCGTCCCACTCGAAGTCGTCGGACTTCAGGTGCGGGTTGACTGGGAATGCAGCCGCTGTCAGGTTGAGCAGGCTGATCTGGGGTGGGGCAGCGGGCATGGCAGCGTCGGGTGAAGGCTGGGTGGGCAGAGTGGGCGCGCCGAGGTCGGCCTCGACCGGCATGGAAGGCGGCGGCGTGGCGAAGTCGGGGGTGACCGGTGGCGGCGTGTCCGCTGTGGACAGAGGCATGGCCTCGCGGGTCGCATGCGGTGCAGGGGGGGGCTCTGGAGCAGCCAGCTGCTCCGCCGGAAGCGGCGTGTCGTCGCGCGGCGTTTCGGTGAGGTCGGACGCGGGAGTCGTCTGAGGCTCTGCACGGACGAAGATGTCCGCGAGCGAGGCGTTCATCTCTGCCACGGAGGGCATCGCGTCATCGCGCGCTGTGGAGGCAGGCGCTGGTAGCTCCGTTGGGCTTGTGGACGCGGGACTCGTGGGCGTCGGACGTCCCGGTGCTGGAGAGGAAGCCGCTGGCGGCGCAGCGGGCTGGGCCGGGTGGCGGTTCGTTAGCAGGCGGTCGCCTACCTGTCCTGCCACGGGGTGTCCATCTCCACGGTCGGTGCCGTGCCCATCGCCGTAGCCGTCGCCAAACCCGTCGCCGGACGGACCGGTGGACTCAGCGTGGGGAGCTTGGGGCTCTTCGTAGCGGGCAGGCGTCCAGGTATCCGTGACCGTTGCCAGCGCGATGTTGGCCCCGGGGCGGAGGCGGAGCGTGAGCGCTGCGTCGCTCTCGGGCTCGACATGGATGGCTCCGGCAGCAGCCGCGCAGAGCCGCTCGGTGATGGCGGCGGAGCGGTCGTTGGCCGGAGCGCCCATCCCGAGCAGCAGCACGGTCGGCTGCGCGTGCAGCGCCGTGATGAGGCGATCCACACTCGCCGTGAGGTGGTCGAGGTCCTGGAAGGCGAGGAACGCGGTGAAGTCCTCCACGACCAACAGCGCGGGCGTCGTCTGCGAAGCGAGGTGCGCGAGCCCGTCCATCTGCTGGGCCTGAGCCTTGTCGGAGGCACCCGGTTCGGGGGGACGCAGCAGCCGGAGGTGCCCGGCCTGCGCTGCCGCGCGCGCATCGAAGCCGAGCGGGGTTGCCTGCGCCATGAACGCGGCGGGCGTCTGGCCGGAGAGATACACGCACACCTGCGCGTCGTCTGTTACCGTCTGCGCAGCACGCAGCAGCACCGGCACCCCACTCTGCGCCCGGCCCGTCACGACGTACGTCTCGCCCGCCCGTAGCCCGGTCCAGGCACGGTCAAGAACAGGAACGCCAGTGGAGAGACGTGACATGAAGAACGATGAGAAGGCGGGTTCGGGGCGCGTGGAGGCCAGCCACACGCATCCGCAAGGGACTTCCTCAAACGCCATGCCAGCCCGATTCCGGCGCAGCGCCAATCGGGGGCAAAGCAGGACGCCGAGGGAGAACGAAGAGTGCGTGTGGTCTCCAGAGCCTAGCGGCTTGCCCTGTATCTTTGGGACGTATGCGTTCCCTCTCCCCGCGCTGACCCTCAGCGCCTCTTCCTGTCCTCCCGATGCAGCCCGTTTCCTACGCCGCGCCCACCTCCGGCGAGCGCGCCCCGCGCCTCCACAACTTCTCCGCCGGCCCTGGCGCGCTCCCTACGGCTGTCCTCGACGCGGCCCGTGCTGAGTTGCCCGTCTACGGCGACCTCGGCACGTCGGTGCTGGAGATCTCGCACCGCTCGCCGACCTACACCGAGATCGCAGCCTCGGCCCGCGCCCGCCTCCGCGCGCTCCTCGGCCTCGGCGACGACTGGCACATCCTCTTCCTCCAGGGCGGCGCGTCGATGCAGTTCTACCAGGTCCCGCTCAACTTCCTGCGGGCGGACGCCTCGGCGGACTACCTCGACACCGGTACGTGGTCGGCGAAGGCCATCAAGGAGGCGAAGCGCTGCGGTGGCGTCAAGGTCGTGGCGTCGAGCGCGGATTCGAACTACTCGTACATCCCGACGCCGGACACGTGGACGCTCGACCCGAGCGCGGCCTACCTGCACTACACGAGCAACAACACCATCTTCGGCACCCAGTTCGCCGACGAGCCCACCGCTGACGTACCGCTCGTCTGCGACGCCTCGTCCGACTTCCTCAGCCGCCCGCTCGACCTCGACCGCTACGGGCTCATCTACGCGGGTGCGCAGAAGAACATTGGCCCGGCGGGCGTGACGGTCGTGCTCGTGCAGGACGCCTTCCTCCAGACGCGCAAGGCCGCCCTCCCGACGCTGCTCGACTTCGGCACGCACGCGGCGAAGCTCTTCCACACGCCGCCGGTCTACGCCGTCTACCTCGTCGAGAAGGTGCTCGCGTGGCTCCAGGACCACGGTGGCATCGACGGCATCGCCGAGGTGAACGCGCGCAAAGCCACGATGCTCTACGGGGCTATCGACGCGACGGACTTCTACACCGGCACCGCGCGCCTTGACTCGCGCTCGCAGATGAACGTCTGCTTCCGGCTCCCGTCGGAGGACCTCGAAGCGCGCTTCCTCACCGAGGCCGCCGAGCACGGCCTGCTCGCGCTCAAGGGCCACCGCTCCGTCGGCGGCATCCGCGCCTCGATCTACAACGCCGTCGAAGAAGCCTCCGTCGAGGCGCTCGTCGCGTTCATGCGCACCTTCGAGCGTAACAACGGGTAGCAGCAAGCTCTCCCCCTGAACAGAGTCCTGTCCTCGCGCACGCGGGGAGGGAGTCCGCGAAGCGGGAGGGGGTAGACCTGTCGAGCACGACGCTACAGCGCGGTGTGAGACTCGACCACCCCCAACCCCTCCTGTCCTGGAGGGGAGCTAGCTCGACGCCTGCGTATTTCCACCGCACGTCCACACCTCCCCCAGATGGCTCTCGTCGCGATCGTCGGCCGGCCCAACGTCGGCAAGTCCACGCTCTTCAACCGGTTCACCGAGGAGCGGCATGCCATCACGCACGACGAGCCCGGCGTGACGCGCGACCGCGTCTACGGCGACGTCGAGTGGACGGGCCGCACCTTCGACCTCACCGACACCGGCGGCTACGTCGCGCGCTCGGACGACCGCTTCGAGGCGGCGATCCGCGAGCAGGTGCTGCTCTCGCTCGAAGAGGCCGACGCCATCCTGTTCGTCCTCGACACGACCGTCGGCATCACCGACCTCGACGCGGAGATGGCCGACGTGCTGCGCCGCACCGAGAAGCCGGTCTTCGTGGTCGCGAACAAGGCCGACAACGACCGCCGCCGCATGGAGGTCGCGGAGTTCTACCGCCTCGGTCTCGGCGAAGTCTACCCCGTGAGCGCGATCAACGGTTCCGGCACGGGCGAACTGCTCGACGACCTCGTGGCGGCGCTCCCGGAGGACGAGCCCGAGTCCGAGGACGAAGCCCCCTACATCGCCTTCATCGGCCGACCCAACGTCGGGAAGTCGTCGCTGACGAACCAACTCCTCGGCGCGCAGCGCTCCATCGTCACCGAGATCGCTGGCACGACCCGCGATGCCGTCGATGCGCGGATGGACTTCCACGGCCGCGAGGTCGTGCTCGTCGACACCGCCGGGCTGCGTCGCAAGGCCCGCGTGCGCGAGAATGTCGAGTTCTACAGCACGCTCCGCACCGAGCGCGCCATCCAGCGCTGCGATGTAGCCGTGCTGCTCATCGACGCCGTGGACGGGCTGGAGTCGCAGGACGCGAAGGTGCTCCAACAGGCCGAGCGGATGAAGAAGGGCCTCGTGATCGCGGTCAACAAGTGGGACCTCATCGAGGACAAGGAGACGAACACCGCCCGCG
>JBCCRG010000186.1:0-7092 GCA_039208155.1 Bacteroidota bacterium
ATGACCAATGACCAATGACCAATGACCAATGACCAATGACCAATGACCAATGACCAATGACCAATGACCAATGACCCTCAAACCTGCAGGGCTGGCAGCGAGGCTTCGAGTTGGGCCCGGCGGGGCTCGTACTGCGGCGGCAGCTTGAGGGCCGAGCCCAGCGTCTCCAGGTCCTCGTCGATGAGGAAGCCTGGCGGGTCGGTGGCAACCTCGAAGAGCACGCCGCTCGGCTCGCGGAAGTAGATCGAGCGGAAGTAGTTGCGGTCTTGCACGGTCGTGACGCCGAGGCCGAGGCTCATCAGCTGCTCGCGAACCGTCGCCTGCGTCTCGTCGTCGGGCGTGCGGAAGGCGATGTGGTGCGTCGTGCCGTGGCCGGAGCGTCCGCGCGGCGTGACCTGCGCGGGCGCCAGGAGGTCGATGTGGACAGCACCCTCGCCAGCGACGCTGAAGCGGGTACGACGGTCCTCGGTCGCGCCTTCCTCATAGCCGAACACGTCGGTGAGGATGCGAGCCGTGTCAGTCGGACGGTCCACGAGCAGCGTCACGCTGTGGAAGCGGCGGATGGCCGCCTCGGCGTCAACAGGGCCGTCGGTCCAGACGCGTTCGGCATCGCCCGGCTCGGATGTGAGACCGGGCGTCTCGAGGAGCTCGAACGGCATCCCGTCGGCGTCGCGGAAGGCGAGCACGCGCTGGCCGAACCGCTCCATCGGCGCGTCGAAGTCGACGGCGAGGTCAGCGAAGTGCGCCATCCATCCGTCGATGGCTCTGGGGGGCACGGCGAAGGCCGTCGCGATAGTCTCGCCAACGCCGAACGAGCCCGCCGCCGCCATCGGAAACGGGAAGAAGGTCAGGATCGAGCCGGGCGAACCGACGCGGTCGCCGTAGTAGAGGTGGTAGACCTCGGGCGCGTCGAAGTTGACGGTGCGCTTGACGAGCCGGAGGCCAAGCGTGCCAACGTGGAAGTCGACGTTGCGCTGGGGCGGGCCGGCGAGCGCGGTGACGTGGTGGAGGCCGAGAATCGGGGTGGACATAGCGAAAAAGGGCTAGTGGGCATCATTTATCTGTTGTAACAAATAAATAGGCTTAGGTTCCCGCTCGCTTACGTCCTGTCGGCACGGACGCGCACCGCCTCCGCGAGCGTGCCTGTCTGACTCCGTAGCCGTTCCGTCACCAGCGCCAGCATCCGCCGCCGCACCTCGGCGCGGTGCCGCAAGAAAAAGGCGAACTCGGGCTCCGTGCACAGCCCCGCGACGAACCCGTAGAGCGTGCGCTTGAACCGCGCGTCCTGGCGGAGCATCCGCACGAGGTGCGCTTCCTGGTCGGCCGGCGCAAAGCCTGGGAAGCCGGGCGTGGTGCGCGCGAGGTGGTCAGCCACGAGCGCGAGCAGAAGGGGGTTCTGAAGCTTCAGCAGCGGGCGGAGCGTCCGCGTCTGGAACGCTTCGAGGTCGTCGCGGAGCGGGACGCCCGGCGTGGCCTCGGCATAGCGCTCTTCGGCGGGCAGCGTCGGGCGCAGCGCCAGCAGCGCTGCGTCACGATTCGAGAGAGAGCGGTCGGGGCGTGTGTGGCCGGATGAGGGCGCGGCGGTGTGCATGGCAGGAACAGCGCAGACGAGCGGTCGAGAGCAACGCAAAAGGGACGGCACCCACCGCGGCGTGGATCCCGTCCCCTACGTTTGTATCCGATGCTGGGTGGTTCTGTGCCGGGTCCTGCCGGACTGACGCATGACTCCGCCCGCCGCGTCAGACGTACTCCTCCATCCGGTGCGCGCCGAGGTAGTCGACGATGTGCTTGACCTGCTGCGTGGCGTCGAGGTGGCAGACGAGGATGGCGTCGTCGGTGTCCACCACGGCGAGGTCGCGCACGCCGACGAGGACCACGAGGCGGTCTTTCGAGCGGGCGTAGCAGCGGCCCGTGTTGTGCACGATCACGTCGCCGTCGGTAGCGTTTCCTGCGTCGTCTTTGGCCGAGCGCTCGTAGACCGCGCGCCAGTCGCCGACGTCGCTCCAGCCGAAGCTGCCAGGGACCACGTGGACGTCGTCGGCGCGTTCCATAATGCCATAGTCGATGGAGATTTTCGGGCTGCGCTCGTAGGCGGCTCTAATCTCGTCCACGCTTGTGTCGGCCGGGGCCCCGATGCCCTCGAAGCAGGCGTGGACCTCCGGGAGGTGCTCCTTCATCGCCGCCAGGATCGAGTCGGCGCGCCAGATGAACATGCCGGAGTTCCACAGGAAGTCGCCCGAGTCGAGGAAGCGCTCGGCGGTGGCGAGGTCGGGCTTCTCGGCGAAGGTCTTGACCGGAAACGCCTGCGGCGCGGCCTCACCGTCGCCGCCTGTTGCCGTGGACGTGTCGTACTGGATGTAGCCGTAGCCCGTCTCCGGGTGCGTCGGCTCGATGCCGATGGTGACGAGCGCGCCTGGCGTCTGCGCCTTCTGCACGGCCGCATCGAGGACGGCGTGGAAGCGTGCGGGCTTGTCGATGAGGTGGTCAGCGGGCAGCACCACCATCGTCGCGTCGGGGTCGAGCGCGTGGATGGTTGCGGCGGCGAAGGCGATGCACGGCGCGGTGTTGCGCGCGATGGGCTCCGCGAGGATGTTCTCCGCAGGCACGGCGGGCAGGTGCTCGCGCGACTGCTCGACGTACTTCGTGTTGGTCACGACAAACACCCGTTCAGGCGCGATCATCGGCTGGAGCCGCGCGAACGTGTTCTGGATCATCGACGACGAGCCGAAGACATCGAGGAACTGCTTGGGCTGGGCCTGGCGGCTGCGCGGCCAGAAGCGGCTACCGACGCCGCCGGCCATGATCACGGCATAGAGGGACATAGGAGGAGAGGGGTGTGCGAGGGAAATTCAGGGAGAGGGCGAGTCTGGGAGCCGGGGAGACGGCGAATTCGTTTGACAGGGCGCAGGGCGGCGGACACCTTTTCACTGCATCACTGCATCACTGCATCACTGCATCACTGCATCACTGCATCACGAAGATACCCGCCTGGTGAGCCGCACTCCGACCGAACCCCGCGCTGCTGGTTGGCATACGGCGCGTCCGCTCGTGCACGTCACGACGGTGCATCCGCTCCGCGACCCGCGCATCGCCGCAAAAGAGGTGCCGAGCCTCCGCGCTGCCGGGCTCGACGTGCGGCTCGTCGCGCGGCACGCTCGCTCGGAGGTAATCGATGTAGCCGTCGGCGGCGGCGTGGCACAGGTGCCGGTCGAGGCGCTCTCGTTGCAGGGCACGCAGGCCGGGCGCGTCGAACCGGCACGCCGGGCGCTACTCCAGCGCGAGGTGGAGCGTGCACTCGCCCGGCTCCGTCCCGCGCTCGTCCATCTCCACGATCCCGAACTCCTTCCGCTCGGTGGGCTCGCCCAGCAACGCCACGGTGCGCGGGTGATCTACGACCGCCACGAGGCCGTCGACCAGCGCCCGGGTCTCGCAGGGCGTGCGCTTGCGCGTCTCGAACGCTGGGCCTTTGGCTGGCTCGACCACACGGTCATCGCGGAGGCGAGCTATGCCGACGCGCTCCCGCCCGGCACGCCGCACACCCTCGTCCGCAACCACGCGCTCGCACCGGCATCGCTCCCGCTTCCGAAGACGATGCCCACGGAGACATCGTCCTCAGGACCGCTCCACCTCGTCTACGCCGGAACCGTCAGCGAGGCGCGCGGCCTCCGCACGATGCTCGACGCGGTGCGGCAGGCGCGTGCCGCCGGACGCCCCTGGCGCCTCACACTCGTCGGGCGCGCTCCTGTGCCTGCCGAGCGAGAGCGCGCCGAGGCATTCCTACGTCGGCACTACCTCCACGACTACGTCTCGCTCGTCGGCTGGACCGAGTTCGTGCCGCCTGAGGCGATGACGCCCTACCTCGCCGCCGCGCACGTCGGGCTCTGCGTGCTCACGCCGCACCCGAACTATGTCCGCTCGATGCCGACGAAGCTCTACGACTACCTCCAGTACGCCCTGCCGTTCGTCTGCTCCGACATTCCGCTCTGGGCCGACTTCGCCTCCACCACCGGCGCAGGCCACGTCTGCCGCCCCGACGATCCAGCCGCGCTCGTTGCCGCCATCGATATGCTCACGCGGGACGGCTACGCTGGCCACTCCACCGCCGCGGCCGAGGCCGCGCCGCACTACCGCTGGGACACGGAAGCACCGAGGCTCGTCGCGCTGTACCGGGACCTCCTCGCGTCCGACTGAACGCGCTCTGGAGGAAGCCTACGGGGTGAGGGTCCACGGCAGCCGCGCCTGCGGGACGGCGTGCATCCGCGATGCCTCCGACAGCGGCGCGATCTGCCGCAGCCAGGCACGTGCCTCGGGAGGGAGCGGGGTTGTCTGGACGACGGGGCTACTTGCGAAGAACTGTCCCAGAAGGCGGTCGAAGAGCGGGGCCGGCTGCGGGAACGAGCGCAGGCGATAGCGCCCGGGTTCGAGCTCGGCCAACTCTGCGGCCAAGGCGACAGCGCGGTCGAGGCCGCCGAGTTCGTCCACGAGCCCGATAGCGAGCGCGTCCTCGCCGGAGTAAACCCGGCCCTCGGCCAGCGCGTCTACGGAGTCGCGCGAGAGGCCGCGCCCGTCGGCCACGCGCTGGCGGAAGGTCTCGTAGATGCGGTCCACCTCGCGTTCGAGCAGCGCCCGCTCCGCGTCGTCGAGAGGTTTGGCGGGGCTGTAGAGGTCCGCGAACGGCGCCGTCAGGACGGTGTCGGTGGCAAGGTAGAGGCGGTCTTCGAGGAAGCCAGAGGCGTCGAAGAGAATCGAGAAGACGCCGATGGAGCCCGTGATCGTGAGCGGGTCGGCTACGATGGCATCGGCGGGCGCGGCGATGTAGTAGCCGCCCGAGGCGGCCACGCCTGCCATCGAGGCCACGACGGGCACGTCCTCGGCGGCGTTCACGATGGCGCGCCACATCGCGTCGGCGGCGGTCGCGTCGCCGCCCGGCGAGTCGATACGGAGCACGAGCGCGGCCACCTTCGGGTCGTCGAGCGCGTCGTCCACGGCGTCGATGAAGGTGTCGGCCCCGAGCGCGAGGCCGCCGAGGCCGTCGCCGCCGCTCTCGCCGTTGAGGATCGTCCCGGAGGCGTAGACCACCGCGATGCGTGCGCTCGACTCGAAGTCGAGCCCCGCGCGCTCGGGCGAGGTGAGGAGGTAGTCGGCGAGGCCCAGCGTCGGAAGATCCTCGTCGTTGCCCAGCCCGAGTTGCCCGGCGATGTGCTCAGTGAGCTCGTCCTCGTACCACAGCGCGTCCAGCAGCCCTGCCTCGGCGGCGTCTCGCGCGGCAAGCACAGCTCCGGAGTCGATCAGCCCCTCCACCTCCGATGGCGCGAGGCCACGACCTTCGGAGACGGCCTCGCGGAAGCGTCGCGCCCGGTCGGCCAGCAGCTCGCGAAGCTGGAAGGCGTTCGCGTCCGAGAGCGAGGTGCGCGTAAAGGGCTCGACCGCGCTCTTGTAGCCGCCCGCCCGGATCGCCTGCGCCTCAATGCCGAGTTCGTCGAACAGGTCGCCGAAGAACGTGAGCGAGGCGCCAAACCCGGTGAGGTCGAACGACGCCACAGGCGGGGCAAAGATGCTATCGGCTGCGGTCGCGAGGTAGTAGCCAGGCTGGTCGAAGCCACCAGGGCGGCTGTGCGCATAGACGGGCTTTCCAGCCGCACGGACGCGTCCCAGCGCCGCGCGCACCTCCTCCAGCGCCGCCCACGAGGCCGCGACGCCATCGGCCTGCAGCCACACCGCCGCGACGCGCTCGTCCGCCGCCGCCATGTCGAGCGCCAGCAGCACCTCCCTGAGCGTAGGGAGGTCGCTCGTTAGCTCCTCAAACGGATCGAGCGGCGCTTCCTCGCGCAATGGCCCCGCCAGGTCCACGACTAGGACGGTGGGGTCGTCTACGGAGGGGACGCCGTCCCCCGCCGCCACAATCGCTACGAGAAACAGAAGGAAGAGGCCCCCGACGAGCAGCAGGGCGAAGAGCGCGCCGAGGAACGAGGAGAAAAAGCGGGCGAAGAAGCCAGGCGAGGAAGCCATCAGCGGAGGGGTGGACAGTCGGGTACGGATCGGGGGCTGTAGATCAGACCGGCGATGTGGGCGACAACTCAGGCCACGTGTGCCGTCGAGATCTTACAGGGTGGCCATGGACGGGCGAACAGGGAGACAGGCGTTTCCGGCGAGCTTCGTCGAGGCGTTCGTAGCCCGCCTCACAGCGGTGGGGCTGAGCTAGCGCTAAGGGTCCGAGACTACGAAAGAAGGACTTCGGCTGGGCCACGAGGGTTGAGTCGGGACGCGGTTGCGCTTCAGGATTGGGTGCGAGTTAGCGCGACGCGACGGTGAAGAGCGCTGCCGTGTGCCGGTCGCCGCTGCTCAGCCGGACGGCGTAGACGCCCGGGGCCCAGTCCGCCACGTCCAGGCGCAGCGGCGTACCGCCGCAGGCCGACTCCGCTGCCGCGACGCGTCGCCCGAGGCGGTCCACCACCTCGATGTGGTTACAACGGTCCGCGCCGTCGCGTGCCTCGATGGTGAGGGTGCGGACTGTCGGGTTCGGGTAGGCGACCACGGTGAGGTCCCACGTTTGGGGAGCGGCGCTCTCGGTGGCGACGGCCGTGCCGCCGAGGACGAGTGCGCCGGGAAGCAGGCGGCCTGCGTCGTCGAAGAGGGCCACGTTTTCCCAAGCCGAGCCGAACTCAGGTGCAGCGATCCAGTCGGGGGCCCAGTAGCAGACGCCCAGCCCACCCGGCACCGCAGCGACGCGGTCGGCCACGGCGGCGAGGAAGTCAGCCTGCCCCTGCGGGCTCGCTGGAAAACCAGGCAGCAGTTGTCCGGGCAGGCCGACCAGGTTGTTCGTGTCGTCGAAGAAGCCGAGCGTCCACGGGTAGCCCGTCTCGGCGACGAATAGCGGGAGTCCGTAGCGCGTCGCCAGGCCGTCGAGGGTCGCGGCGAACGCGTCGAGGTCGCCGTGCCACCAGGGGTAGTACGAGAGCCCGATCACGTCGAAGTCGGCAAACAGCGGGCGGAGGCGGTCGAAGAACCAGGTCGCCCCGGCCAGGTCAGCCCCTCGGTCGAGGTGCAGGATCACGACGGCATCGTCGCCGAGGGCGTCGCGGACGGCGGCGC
>JBCCRG010000187.1:0-7072 GCA_039208155.1 Bacteroidota bacterium
CCACGGTCGCATGCCGCCGGCTGGCGAGGTGGTGCTCAACGACAACCTCGCAGTCCGCCGCCCGCCCGAGCGTGAACGCCGACGTGAACTGGCGCGGTTGGCCCAGCCAAGTCAGCGTCAACGGGGGGACGGCCCCGGAATCTGGAGCACGATCGAAGAAAGCCACTGCTGAAGGGGGAAAAAGACTACGAGCTGTTCGCCGTACGGCTCGTGCCGCCCCCGTCGGCGGTCCCGTACCCAGTCCGACTCGTGCTGGGCGCTCAGATCCCAACGCCCCCCCCTGCCTCGTAGTCTCTTTACTCCTTCTGCAGTGGCTTACTTCGATCGTGCTCAGGACGCCGGGGCCGTCCCCCCGTTGACGCTGACCTGGCTGGGGCAACCACGCCGGTTCACGTCGGCGTTCACGCTTGGGCGGGCAGAAGACTGCGAGGTCGTCGTGGAGCACCACCTCGCCAGCCGGCGGCATGCGACCGTAGCGTTTGAAGGGGGCCAGTGGTGGCTGCGCGACCTCGGCAGCACCAATGGGACGTTTCTGAACGGCGCACCCGTGGACCAGGCCGCGCTGCCGAGCGTGGGGAGCTTTTCGTTGGGACAGGATGGGCCGCCGCTGCATTTCCAGATCAAGGCGAGCGTCGCCGAGCCTCCTTCTGCTCCCTATGTGCCTCCCCATGAGCAAGGACCCCAATCGAGTCACGACCCAGGCTCTCCAGAATCGACTGCCTCTCCGCGCCAGCCTGCGCCGATGCGGCCTGGCGCGCAACCCGTCCCACCGCGCGTGTTCGAGTCCGTCGAGGAGGCGCGGGCGTACTACCTCGATCCCAGCCGCGAGGCGGGCGAGCACACGCAGATCATCCGCACCATCTACCGCGACGCCGAGAAGGGGCAGCAGCGCCGCTTCCTGCCGCTCATCATCGGGGCCTTGCTGCTGTGCATCGTAGCGGTGGGGTTTGCGGGGTGGCAGTTCTACCAGCGCGACCGCATCGCCGAGCAGGCAGAGAGCCTGTTCGACTCGATGCGGCAGCAGGACGTCCAGATCGCGCAGCTGATGGCGCTGCTGGTCAACAGCGACGACCAGACTGCGGGCCAGGAGGCCCTCCGCGAGCAGCTCGCCCAGATGCGTGCACGGCGCGAGGAAAGCGCGGTCCTCTACGACGGCTTCATCCGCGACCTCGGCCAGTTCCGGAAGCTCAGCGAACGCGAGCAGCTCATCTACAAGACGGCCCGCATCTTCAACGAGAGCCACTTCACGATCCCGCAGTCGTTCGTTGACACGGTGAACGTGTACATCCGCCAGTGGCAGAGTTCGAGCCGGTTCGTCAACGCCGTGCGCCGCGCCGAGGCCGAGGGCTACACGCCGCACATCGTCCGCACCTTCCAGCAGTACGGCCTGCCGCCGGAGTTCTTCTACCTCGCGCTGCAGGAGAGCAACTTCGAGCCGAAGATCAGCGGCCCGTGGACCCGCTGGGGCCACGCGAAGGGCATGTGGCAATTCATCCCAACGACCGGCGAGAAGTACGGCCTCATCCCGGGGCCCCGGCAGGAGTTTGGCGTCTACGATCCCTATGACGAGCGCCACGACTGGGTGAAGGCCACCGACGCGGCGGCGCGCTACATCCTCGACATCTACAGCCAGCTCTCGCAGGCGTCGGGGTTGCTCGCGATGGCATCGTACAACTGGGGCGAACACCGCATCATCCGCCGCCTCGACAACATCGCGCCTGCTCCCACCGCCGACTCGCTGGCGGGCCTCCGGATCGGCTTCGAGCGGGCCGAGGCCGCGCTCGCAGGCATCCCGGAGAACACGCAGGCACGGAGCTACTGGAAGTTCTACGGCGAGTATTCCGACCGCATGCCGGACGAGACCAAGGGCTATGTCATGCACATCTTCGCCGCAGCCGTGATCGGGCAGAACCCGCGCCTCTTTGGCATCGACATGGACAACCCGCTCGAACGCTATCTCACCGAAGCCCCGCCCGCGCTCTCCGCGCACGTGCCACCCCGCGATGCCTCCTCTGCGTCAAGATGACGCCGGACCACGCGTGCAGCGCTGCGTCCGTCACTCCTGCACGACCTCGATGTCGTAGAACACGTCGGCAGCCTCGGACTCGAACGTGAGCAGGCGGAGGCACTGAGTCGCGCGCGCGACCAGCCAGCCCTCATTGCCGCGCACAACGGTAGGCGTCTCCGTGACCCGCCCGCGCCGGTTGGTCTGAATGAGCAGGGCCACGCGGACCGGCTCGCTCAGGTCCTCCGGTACGTTCTCTTGGACGCAGGCCACATACTCGTCCAGAACGGTGTCACCGCCCTGTACGGGATACCGGTCGTCGGACTCCAGGCGCACGACCCACCTGGCAGGCTCGGGCGCTGGCGGCGGGCTGGGCGACGTGTCGGCCGCCTCCTGCATCTCCTCCGCAGCGACGGTCGGCTCGGGCTCGGCGGGGGGCAACGGCTCCAGTGCCGGAAGCTCGTCGCCGAGCACCCACATGGCCTCAGAGCCCGGGCCGAGCCGCACCGCGATGTCCGTGGCCCCGCCACCGACTTCGACAACGAGCGGGTCGGGTCGGGTCGCCGTGAGGCCCTCCGCGCTCTGGACGCTCACGTCGTAGGTGCCGGGGGGCACCCGCAGGCGCACGGGGGCGGGCCCCAGGAGAACGCCGTCGAGGAGCACCTGCGTGCCTTCGGGCTCTGCCACGACCTGCACATCTGAGCCCGGGGCGCTCAGGGTGGCCGTGATCTCCCTCACCTCGCCGGGCTCGCTAAGCACGACGTACTCCACGTGGGGATCGAAGCCGGGGGCGAGGAACCAGACGGCGTAGGTCGAGGGCTCGCGCCCCAGCGCCTCCTGCGGCGACAGGCCGAGCGTATCGCCGTCGAGCACGACCAGGGCCTCACGGTCGGCGATCAGGTCGAGGCGGCTGCGCGCGAGCGAGAGCGAGTCCGTGCGGCGCACCGTGCCGCTCTCCGGGATCTCGACGACGATGTTGCGCGGGCGGAAGCCGTCCTTGCGCAGCTCGAACTCCACGAGACCGGGGTCGAAGAAGGCGCGGAACGGGGTCTCTCCAAGCGACTCCTCGTTGAGTACGACCTCCACCCCAACGGGCGCGGTCGTCAGGACGAGGGTAGCTCCCACGCGCACCGGATCGAGTTGGTAGCGGAGCGTCGCATCGGAGCGGCTCACCCGCACGCGCTGGTTGCGGGACCGGAAGCCGTCGAGTTCGACCGCGACCTGCACCGTCGTCCCGATGGGCCGCTCGATAGCGACGGGCGCGGTGCCGACCTCCTCCCCATCGACGTAGACCACCGCATCGCTGGGATTCGTGCTGACGCGGAGGATGCCGAACGTAACCACCGTCTCGGAGGCGAGCACAGCCCCCTCAGTGAAGAGCACCGGGTCGCCAACGACAGGGACCTGCCGGAACTCCACCACGTCCGCCTCGACGCGCTGGCCCCGCACCTCACGCACGGTGAAGCGGGCCGTGCGCGACCGGCTCTCGCCCAGGAGGCCACGGACGAATCCGGCCGCCCCAGGATTCACCGTCCAGGCAGCATCCGCCTCGATGCTGATGCGGGTGTTGGGCCCCTCCTGCAGCACCGAGACGATGGAACCGAGGGCCTGCTGCGCCATCGCGTTGGGAGCCCACGCGAGCACGAGCAGCGCGACGAGCAGGCCGCGGAGCCAGGACGAACCTATACGCGGCGACCCAGCCAGCGCACATGTGGCTCGGCGCTCAGGCAGGGCCATCGACTTCGACTCAAGCGATGGCTGTGTAGAACAAACCGGGCTGGCCATGCGAGATCGGGGTTCGGTCGATAGAGAGATGACGCGGCCTAGGAAAGGTCCCCTAGCTAGAGTTGACTGTAGGCGGCCTCGTACTTCACCATCAGCGGGTGGGTCGCGGGGATGTCCTGTAGCAACTCATCGAGGACGGTGCGGACGCCGGGCTTGCTCCCCTGCTGCAGGTTGCGGCGGAGGCTCCGGCAGCGCAGCGCGATCCGCGAGACGGTCTCGGGCGAAGCGCCGTTCTGCTCGGCGTACTGCTGGAGTTCGTGGGTCTCCTCGGCGAGTGTGAAGAGGTTTTCGGCTTTGCGCCGCTCCTCCCCTTCCAGCGCCTGCACGTTGGTATCGAGCGCCTCGCGCAGCAGCGGTATAGCTTCGCCGTTGGCCCCCCGCCGCACGCTATTCTCGCCAGCCTGGAGCAGTTCTGGGGCGGGTCGGCGAGGCCGGAGGGTGATGATGACTTGCTGCGATCGCTGCGTCTCCAGGAATTGACTGTAGGTCCCCCGCACGGGCGTTGGGTTGATGGTCAGTTCCTTGGTTTCCGGGTAGTAGGCCTCCGCGTCCACGGAGAAGGTGTAGGTGTTGGGGGCCAGCCAGAGTACGAGCGGGGCCGTCGTCCCGATCTCCTGCCCGTAGAGCGTGAGCGGCACCTCGACCTGCTGACCGCGCACCTGGGCTTGCAACTCGATGCGGGACGCGATGTCCATCGGGCCGATCTGCACAAGCTGGCCGACCTGCACAGGCCGCGCCACGGTGTTCTCCCGCAGCAGGGCCGTCAGCGTCGCCCCGTTGCGCTGCCACAGGAAGGCCTCGGCCGCCACGACGCCCACCTCGGTGTCACCAACCTGGATCACGTCGAGGATGGCGAGGGGCGTGCCCATCGGGAGGAAGGGACGATGCCCATCCGTGAGGTAGCCGAAGGACTTCCGGTTGTTGTGAAAGCGCGTCTTGCCGTCGGGCGTGAGCACGCGCAGCCGCTTGCTCTCCACGAACAGGAAGGCGTTGTCCTCCAGGCTGACCGTCCCGGTGATGGGTTGGATGGCGGGGATCAGGTCCTCGCCAGTGATGGGGTTCACCCGCATGAAGTCGCCCTCCCACTGCGCGGGCGTGTGGTCGCCCATGAGGCTCACGCGGACGAAGGGCGGCTCTACGGACTCAACGATGGCATGCACCGTCAGCGGCTGCGCCTGGACGGCCAGCGCACCGACCACAATGCTACTCAGGACGAGGCACGCCAGCACGTGACATCGCAGTTGCGGGTATCCACCAGGGCGTCGAACGCGTTGGACCGGGGTCGCAAAGTGACTCGAAAGCGGCATGAAGTCGTCGCGATGTGTGCTGTGGGTGCTGGCCGCTGAGGCAAGGACGCCGATGAGAAAACGGGCTCGGCCAACGCGCTGCGCGCTAGGGCGATAGCGGCGTCCCGTCCACCACCTCAAGCCGGTGGCTCGTCGAGCGGACCGTCTCGTCGCCGACAAGAGCGAACACCGTCACGGCATAGTTGCCGGGTGTGCGCAGGGGCGAGGAGGGCTCGTCGGCGAGACGCAGCCAGGTGATGCTTGAGTCGGCGCGCTGAAGCGGGACCGATGTCTCGGCGAGGAGGGCGTCGTTGGCCGCAGGATCGAAGCGGATCACGTTCATCTCGAACGTAGTCTGGTCGCCGAACCCGGTGGCACGCCACTGCAACGGCTCCTGCTCGGCGGCCGACAGATCAACGATGTCTGGGACCGTGAGCAACTCGACCATGCCGCGCTCCTGACTCTGGTACGAGACGAGCCAGACCATCACCAGGGCCACGGCGAGTAGGGCAACCGCGACGAACCCAATCGCGACCCAGTACGACTTGCGCGGCGGGTCCACCGACTCAACGACCTCTGCGGCCGGTGCCGTCGTGCTGACTCGGATAGCCTGGGCGGCGCGGCGGTAGCGCTCGGGCATGGTGGCCTTCGGTGCCCCGGCGGAGTGGTGGCCCGCCGCTTCGAGCCGCAGCAGCACCAGGCTCACGTTGTCGAGGCTCCCGAGGTCGAGCGCATGCTGCACGAGGCCTTCGGCGGTCTGCTGCAGATCGGCCGCGCCGACAAGAACCTGCTCCAGCGCCTCGTCGGAGACGACGCCGGACAACCCGTCAGAGCACAGGCAGAGCGTCGCGCCAGGCTCGAGTTCGAGGTAGCGCACCTGGCGCGGAAACAGGTCCGGTGTCTCGTCATCGGCGCCGTCGAGCGACCGGGTGAGCGCATGGCGATACGGGCTCTGCATCGCCTCGGCCTCCGTCATGATGCCCCGGCGCATTGCATCGGCGACGACGGAGTGGTCCTCGGTGACCTGCTGGACGTACCCCTCGCTGAGGAGGTAGCCCCGGCTATCCCCCAGGTTGGCGAACAGCGCGCGGTCGCCGTGAACGAGCGCGACGACGAGGGTCGTCCCCATCCGCGCCTCACCGTTCAGGTTGGCGTCCGCGTGGGAAGCGATGTGACGGTTGGCCAGGGCGAAGGCGTCGGTGAAGTAGGCGGGCCCGGCTTCATAGAGCGATTGGTGCTGCATCGCCTCCTGCAGGGACGGCCAGAGCGCCTCCAACGCTTCGCACGCAAGCTGAGAGGCCACCTCGCCGAGCGCATACCCACCCATGCCATCCGCGACGGCCACGAGCGAGAGCGGCGCGGGCCCATGCGCGGCCTGCAGGACCAGCACGGTGTCCTCGTTGTGGTCGCGCTGGCCGGTAACGCTCACGGCCGCGGCCTGATGGCCCACCCCCGGAGGCGAAGCATGGGGTCCGAAATCAGCCATAGCCCTAGCGGCGTCGCTCGTGGTGAGAAGAAGAGTGCAGGTGCATCGGGAGACGGCGCGAGCGCGCGACGGCTAGTCGGCCTTGAACCGGAAGCGGACCTCGCCCATCGCGATGGCGTCATTTTCCGCGAGAGGGACCTCTTCGTCCACGCCGAGCTCGCGGCCGTTGTGGAGCGTCGGGTTGCTCGTGGCTGGCGCGTGGTTGATGAGCCGGTAGTTGCCCGCGCGGTCAACGGCGAGCGTCGCCTGGCGGCTGCTCACGGTGCGGGGCTTGAGTTGAATGTGCACGTAGGCGGGGCCTGCCGCGCGCCCGAAGGTGATGCGCGTCACGGGCTTCGCCGCGTCCATGAAGAAGCGCAGCTCCTGCACGTCGGCCAGCCCTTCCTCCACGACGAAGCGCGCAGGCAGGAGCTTGACCGTCTTGTCCTGCGGCGGCCGGGTGATCTTGATGGTTTTGTTCTCAAAGGCTTGCGGCTCCGGCGCTACCCGACTCGGGAGCCCGGGCCGCGG
>JBCCRG010000188.1:0-7069 GCA_039208155.1 Bacteroidota bacterium
ATCGCCCCCTCGCCCGCCGCGTCAATGATCGCGTCCTCGATCTCGATCTTCGCGTAGTCCTCCGAGCGAATGTCCACCGCCGGATTGCCGCTCGCGTCGAGCTGGAAGATGGTGGCGTCTTCGAGGCGGAACACGCCGACGCTACCGTCGAGGCGGAAGCTCTCCATGCGGTAGGCCGTCACGTCCTTGAACCAGAGCGTGTCGCTCGCGGCCTCGTGGCGGATCGGCCCGCGCGCGGAGTTCTCGAAGACCACCTCGTCGAAGATCAGATTCCCGAGCACGACGGGGGCTCCGTCTACCTCGTCGTTGAAGCGGACGAGGAACTCGCCGTCGAGCGAGTTGCGGAGCACGCAGTCCTCCACCGTCAGGTTGATGGGTACGGGCCGCGCGTCCTTGATGCGGATGACCTCCTCGGACAGCTCCGCCGCGTCGAGGTCGAGCCCTTCGAGCGTGAGGTCGGCGCGCGGTCGGATGAGCGGGTCGCCGATCTCGTTCGCCGGTCGGATGACGGGCCGCGCGTCGAGGTCGTCGCCCGCACGGATCGTGAGCGCGACCGCGTTGGCGAGGCGGTCGGTGACGAGGTACGGCTCGTCGCTCTGCGTGAGCACGATCTCGTCGCCCTCGGTGGCCGATGCCACGGCAACTTCGAGTTCAGCGCCGGTCGCTACCTCGACCTGGGCGAGCGCAGCCGGAGTGAGCGCAGGGACCGCAACGAGCAGCGCGGCAAGCAAGGAAAGGCGAAGCGGAGTCATGGCCTTGGGAGGTTGGGGGAAGAGGAGCCGGAGAAACGGGGAGTCGAAGAGACGAGGGAGAGGTAAGGCAACCCAGTGTGTGGTCGAGCAGCGTCGGTGCAGTGAGTCACGATCTCACGGCCACACCGCAACACTGCTGCACTGAAACACTCTCTAGCGGAGCAGTGTGAGCTTGCGTGTCTCGGCACGGCCGTCGGCGGCGAGGCGGACGACGTAGGTGCCCGCGGGCAGCGTCGCGGCGTCGAACGAGGTCCCGTGCTCACCGGCCGCGCGCAGCCCGGCGTCGAGGACGGCCACCTGGCGCCCGAGCAGGTCGAATACCTCCAGCGTTACCTCGGCGGCAGCGTCGAGCGTGTACGTGACGAGCGCCTGCGTCGAGAACGGGTTCGGGTAGGCTCCGTCTAGGCGGAACGTCGCGGGTGCCGTTGCCGTGCCGGGCTCGTTGCTGACCGAGAGCCCGAACCACGAGATCGCGCCGATGGGATCGCCGTCGGAGCCGGTGATTTGTGGCGTGTAGGCGTAGTCGAACGGCTCGCCCGTGAAGTCGAAGAAGGCCGACGGGACGTTGGTGAACGTGACGGGCGTCTCGGTGAGCGTGTCCTCGAAGCCATCGTTGGCGTCGCCCGCAACGCTGTTGAGCAGCACGATCTCGCCGTCGGTCTCCTCGATGAGCGCCGGGTCAAGCAGCCAGTTGATGTGGCTCACGAGGTGGCGGTCGTTGCCCGTGTTCAGCGAGTCGAGCTGGATCATCGAGTTCGTTTCGTCGGCGCCCGCTCCCTCGAAGCCCACGTTGACGAACATCAGGTTGCGCACGGTCGCCTGCCCGACCTCGCCCGCCTCGACAGCACGGCGACGCACGAAGTGCAGCGTGTTGTACTCGAAGCGCAGCTCGTTGAGGTCGCCGCCGTCGTTGCGCATCACGCGGTTGAGGATGTGGTAGAACGTCGAGTTGGTGACCGAGACGCGGTTCATGTCGTTGCCGCGGTCGTCGATGAAGCGGCCCTCGTCGAGGTTGCCGTCGAGGTTGCCGACGTCCTTGATGATCGAGCCGTCTACGAGGATGGTGGGGCCGGGCAGGTCGTCATTGGGGTCGTTCGGGTCGCCGGTGTCGCTGCCGGTGTCCACGCGGACGACCATCGTGTTCTCGCCGAAGAGCAGCACGCGCTCCAGGCGCAGCGTCACGGCGGGCGCGCGGAGGCGGATCATGCGGTCGCGCTGCTGGCCCGCCGGGTTGCGGTTGGTCATCGCCACCTCGCGGAGCGTCGCCGAGATGCCGGGCACATCGAGCTGGAACGGGCGGTCGCTCTCGCCGCCGCCTACGGCCGGGGCGGGCTGGATGAGCGGGCAGTCCGACGGCACCGCCGGGCAGTCGCCCTCGCCGGCGGCCTCGATCACCACGTCCACCTCGGGGTCGATGCGCTCCAGCAGGAGGTAGGTCGCGCCCCGCTCGAGCTGGAAGACCTGCCCGGGCGTCGTGTTGGCGTTGACGGCGGTTTCGAGCGTGCCCACGCCAGGGGGGACGCTGATCTGCGCCTGCGCAGGCAGCGCCGCGAGAACGGTGAGGACGAGGAGCGTAGCGAAGACACGCATGGCAGGCAGGGGAGAGGTGAAAGAAGAAGGGCTAGAACGTGAAGACTGTAGCTCCCCTCCTAGACAGGAGGGGCTGGGGGTGGTTGACCGCATCAGCGTGATGCTGCGTCGTGCTCGGTAGGTCTACCCCCTCCCGCTTCGCGGACTCCCTCCCCGCCTACGCGGGGACAGGCTCTGTCCAGGGGGAGAGCTTTTTGTTTCGAGGTGTCGAGATGCGCTGGACATGGTGAAACAGGCGGATCGCTGCTGCTCAGAACTTGAACTGGACGCCGACCTCGCCCGTCCAGCCGAAGCGGCGGTCGGCGAGGTCGCGGAACGCGCCGAGGCGCTCGCGCTCGTTCTGGTCCGTGAGGTTGTTGGCGTTGAAAATGAGCCGGAGGCCGTCCACGCCCGGCACGTCCTGGCTCACCTGGAGGTCGAGGAACGTGAACGTCTGCGTGCGGAAGTCGGTGCGGACCTCCGCCTGCGTGATCGGGCCGCCCTCCACCACGTCCGGCGTGCGCGGGTCGTCATACACCAGGTCGAACTCGAACACGTCGGGCGTGCTGGGGTCGTCCTGGAACGTGAGGAACGCCTGGTCGAACTCGCTCGACGCGACGGCGGCGAGGAAGCCGCTCTGGACACTCAGGGACACCCGTGCCGAGAAGCCGGCCTTCTCGTAGCCGAGCGTCACGTTAGCCACGTGCGGGGCCTGGCCCGGAAGCGCGTCTGTGCGCGTGTCGGTGGTGTAGGTCGGCGCGAACGTCTGCGGGTCGAGCGAGACGAGGTAGCTGATCGGGAAGTCGGCCTCGCTCTGGGCGTAGGCGTAGTTCGCGTTCAGCAAGAAGCCGTCGAGCGGGCGCGGGAGGAAGGTGAAGTTGAGCTGCGTCTCCAGTTCGATTCCCCAGACGGTGGCCGCGTTGCCGTTGACGGTCTGGAAAACCAGGAAGCCGATGCCGTCAATGGTCTCGTTGGCGAAGGAGTCGTACTGAAAGTCGGTGAGCTGTTTGTAGAACCCGCCGATGGACGCGAGGCCGTAGCCGGTGTAGGCGGTCAGCGAGAGGTCGTAGTTCCAGGCCGTCGTCGGGCGGAGCGTGGGGTTGCCGCGCTCGATCTCGAAGTTGATGTCGTCGACGTTCTCGTAGGCGACGAGGTCGAGGTAATCAGGCCGGGCGAGGGTGCGCGTGACGGCGGCGCGGAGGTCGAGGGTGGGCGTGATGCGGTAGCGGGCGACGACCTGCGGGAAGAGCTGGCCGTAGTCCTGCACGCCCGTCGTGTCGCGGACGCCAAAGACCTGCCGGAGCGTCGTGTCGGGGTTCTGGCGCTGGGCGTTCTCGAAGGTGCGGAGGAGGCGCTGGAGGTCGTTGCTGTAGCCGCCCGTCTGCGCGGTGAAGTCGACGCGCGTGTGCTCGTAGCGGACGCCGCCCACGACGAGCAGCGGCCCGGCGTTGACCTCGGTCATGAGGTAGGCCGCCGTCACGTCCTCTTCGGCCTCGAAGTCGCGCTGGTCGAAGAACGGGTGGGTCAGGTAGACGCCGTCCAGGCTCGCGTCGAGGTCGCCGATGCGGCCGTAGTCCGGCGTTTCGTAGATGAGGAAGCCTTCGACTGGATCAGCGAAACCGGTCTCGAAGAACGTCGGCGCGGCGGGGCCTTCGTTGTCGCTGCCGTCCTCGCGGAAGGGCAGGCCCTGCGCGGCGGCGGCGTCGCGGAGGTCGTCGGGCAGCGTCTCCGTGCGGGTAAAATTCTGCGTGCGCTGCTTGCCCCGCCACTTGCCGCCGAACTTGACGGTGCCGTTGACCTGAGGCGAGAGGCGGTAGGGCACCGCGATGTTGAGCGCCGCCGTGAGGTCACGGTCGACGGCCCGCTCGCGGTCGCGGCGGAGCGCGCGGAGGTAGGTCTGCCCCACGTCGATGCCCGCGCTGTCCGCGATGGTGGCGAGTGGGAGGGTCCCGAAGCCGTCGGTGCCGCCGGGGAAGGCGTCGTCCTGGCGGAAGCGCGCGTCCCAGCCCTCGGGCGTACGGTTGAGCGCCCGCGCCGCCGAGAGGGTTGCGTCGATCTCGGCGAAGGGCAGCGTGTAGGTGCCGCTCAGCCCGCCGGAGAGGAGGTCGACGGTGCGGAGCCGCTCGCGGATGGCGCGCTCGGCGTCGGTCTCCTCGATGCGGTAGCGGATGCGCTGCTGCTGCTCGTCGCGCTCGGTGCGGCTGTAGAGGCCGCGCACCTGGATGTTGCCGTTAGGTAAGCGATAGTCGGTCGTCAGGCTCGCGCCGTAGCGGGTGCGCACCTCGTCGCGCCGCAGCACCTCGATGCTGCGCGGGTCGATCTCGACGCCTGCTCCGCCTTCTTCAAGGCTGTTGATGGTGATGGTCTCGAAGTCGTTCTGGAGGGCGTCCGTGCCGCGCGGGGTGCGCTGATAGTTGGCCGTCGCGATCAGCCCGAGGCGGTCGCCGAAGAAGCGGTTCGAGGCGTTGGCGTCGAAGCGGGCCGCGTCGAAGCGGTCGCCGAGGGCGTTGTACCCGCCGAGCGCACGCACGCGCCCCCGGAAGCCGACCGGGGCCTCGCGGACGACGAGGTTGACCGTCCCCCCGATGGCGTCGGCGTCTTTGTCGGGCGTGAGCGCCTTGAAGAGTTCGATGCCCGCGAGCAAGTCCGACGAGATCAGGCTGAGGTCGACGGCCCGCCCGCCGCCGCGGCTGCCCCCGTCGAAGTCGCCGCTGCCCTCGGTGCCGGGGATGCGCTCGCCGTTGATCGTCACCGACGACAGGTTGGGCGCGAGGCCGCGAATCTGCACCTTCGTCCCCTCGCCGCCGTCGCGCTGGAGCGACACGCCCGGCAGGCGGCCCACCGACTCGGCCGCATTCTGGTCGGGCAGTTCGCGGATGCGGTCCTCCGACACCACGTTGACGAGCGTGTTCGACGACCGCTGCTCGTTGATGGCCGCAAGCTGCCCTTCAAGCTGCGCGGTGATCTCGACCTCTTGGCCACGGATCGCCTGCGGGCGCAGGTCGAAATCGAGCGTGTTCGTCTGGCCGCGCACGACCGTCACAGCGAGCGTGTCCGGCTCGAAGCCCAGGAAGACGGCCGCGAGGCGCTGGTCGCCGGTCGGCACGCCCGCGATACGATAGCGCCCGTCGAAGTCCGTCGCGGCACCGATGGTGGTGCCAACCACGACGACGTTCGTGCCCGGCAGCGGCTCGCCTGTCGTGGCATCGATCACGGTCCCCGCCACGATGCCCGTCTGCGCATCGGCCTGCGGTACCCAGAGCACTGCCAGCAGCGCAACGACGCTGGCTGCTAGCCAAGTGCATAGGTTTGAACCGGGCGCGAGACGCTGCATGGACAGGTTAAACGATTAAGCGAGGGGCAAAAAGAAGGGCATTTAGCCCGCGAGCGTAGCCGCGAGCGAGGAGGCACGGACGACGAGGTCGGCCTCGAAGGTGCGTCGGACAGCGGTGTAGCCTGGTCCGTCGGCGATGTGAGCCCGGAGCACGTCGTGCGCAGCGCGGCCGAGGCGACGCTTAGGCATCGCCATCGTCGTGAGCGGCGGCGCGACGAGGGCAGCGACGGGGATGTCGTCGAAGCCGACTAGCGCGAGGTCGTCGGGGATGCGGAGGCCCATCTCGTGGAGCGCGTGCATCGCGCCGAGCGCCATCATGTCGTTGGCAACGAACACGGCGTCGGGGCGCACGGGGCGGCTGAGGAGATCGCGCATGGCGCTCGCGCCACTCTCGTAGCGGAACGTGCCGCGCGCGAGCCACTCGTCGTCGTTCGGAAGCCCTGCCTCGGCGAGCGCACGCCGCCACCCGGCGGTCCGCATGGCGCGGCCGTAGGTGAGGCTACCCGCCCCCTCTTGCGGTCCGGCGATGTAGGCGATGCGCTCGAAGCCCTGCTCGATGAGGTGCCGCGTAGCGACGTATGCGCCCTGCTCCGAATCGACGAGGAGGCAACTCACATCGGGGAGATCGTAGTCCCGCTCGATGGCGACGACCGGGACGTGGCTGCGGCGGCGGAGGTAGCTCTGCAGCGACGCCTCGCGGACGGAGTCGCCGATGATGACGAGGCCGTCCACCTGCTGCTCGATGAGCATCTCCAGGTGCGCGTCTCCGAGTTCGAAGCGGTGGTCGGCGTCGCAGAGGAAGAGGTTGCGCCCCCGCTCCTGCAGGGCGTGCGAGAGGCCGCGGATGATCTCGGTGAAGAACGGATTCGTCACGTCGGAGACGATGGCCCCGACGGCGTCGGCGCGCTGCGTCTTGAGGCTCCGCGCGACGCGGTTGGGACGGTAGCCGAGCTCCGCGACGGCCCGCTGCACGCGGGCGCGGGTGGCGTCCGTGACCCAGTCGGCTTCGTTCACGACCGCGCTCACCGTGGCGACCGACACGCCCGAGCGGGCGGCGACGTCTTTGATGGTGACCTTGGCCATGAGCGCAGCGGATCTAGAAAGGAGGCAAGAAGGGCAGGACGCCTCGGAAGCGTTTCCAATCAGAATAGGTTAATCGTTTAAGCCAGTCAAGCAAAATCGGCGGTTCCATCGAAAAAATCCCTGTTCAGGACGGATAGGCGCACTTTTTCAGAGTAGCGTGACTCTATATATGCGCAGAGCAAAGCGCTTCCGATTTTTCTTGACTAGCCGCGCGCTTTGGTTTTACTTAAACGTTTAAGTCACATCTCTACACACCGCTCCTCTCGTGCTTCGTCGCCGCTCCCGGCTCGCCGTCTGCTCGCTGGCCCTCGCGCTCGGCAGCGTGCTGCTC
>JBCCRG010000189.1:0-7046 GCA_039208155.1 Bacteroidota bacterium
CATCACGGCGGGCGGCGACGGCGCGGAGTACCGCCGCTCGGCGCAGGGCGTCTCGGCGCAGTTCACGCTGCCCGGCGTGCGGCTCCCGCTCGTGCTGATGGCGAACCTCAAGACGCACCAGCTGCGCGGCACGCGCTTCGTGGCGAGCGGCCCCATCTTTACCTACCGCGTGAACGAACTCGGCGGCGGGGCCATCCTCGACCTCGGCCCGCGCCCAGCGCAGGCCCGCTTCGGGGAGGGCTACACGCGGCGGCTCACTGTCTCCGGCGGCGCGCTGACCTACACTGGCTTCGAGCGCACCGGCACCTTCATCGACGCGCGGGCGCTCTTCCAGGCCCCCGGACGGCTGCAGCTTTCGGCGGGATACCGCTCGCAGGAGGGGGCCATCGACCTCTGGGCGGCGGGCGCTCCGGCATTCGAGAGCCGCTTCTCCCGCATCGACGTGACGGGCGCGACGGCGCTGGCCGACTCGCTCATCCGCGCGAGTGGACGGGCTGCGCTGCTCCGCGTCTCCGACATCGACCCGCTCCTAGCGACGGGGGATCGCCGTATCACAGGCGGTTCGTCGCTCGAAGGGCAGGCCGGGCTGCGCCTCTTCCGCACCCGCGCGGGCGGCGTATGGGTCGGCCCACGCTACTTCCGGCTGCAGTACGACGAGGAGCGCGACTACTTCTTCTCGCCCGCCGACGAGGCCTTCCAAAACCTCGAAGGGTTCGTCGAGTGGGAGCGCAACCCGCGCGGCGGGACCTACGCCCGCGTGCTCGGGGCCGTCGGCGTGGTCGCGCCTGCCGAGGGCTTCCTCACGACGCGCCTCGAAGCGGACGTGGTCTACCAACTCGGCCGCACCATCGGGCTCGGGCTCAACGCGCGCTTCTCCAACTCGGCCCGCGTGCTCGACGACGGCGAGGGCCGCTTCACGAGCTTCCTCTTCGGCGGCGCGCTGTATGTGGCGCTGTAGGGTGTCAGGACGAGCGCATAGCCCTCACAGTTCTCCCCCTGGACAGGGGGAGTTAGAGGGGGTAGACATACCGAGCGTGAAGCCGCTTCGTGCCTAGACCTTCGACCACCCCCAGCCCCTCCTGTCCAGGAGGGGAGCTTGCACGGCGCGCTGCTTCGGCATGGCGCTGTACTCACCCTCCGGGCTTCATGCCAACCGCTAAAGACCCACAGCCAACAGCTACGCCGTCCACGCTCCCTGCACGGAAAGAGGACGTCGTCGCGCCTGTGGTGCGGCGGCCGTTTGTGCCGCCGGTGCCGATGACGCCGCACACGGCGCCGGTGCGCGAAGGCGGGCGCTACCTCCGGCGCATCGCGTGGCTGAGCGCGTTGAGCGGGCTCCTCGCGGGCGCGATCTGGGTGAGCATGACCGACCCGTTCGGCTGGGGCATCGCGATGCCGTTTGGGTGGCGCGGGCTCTTCGTGTATGCCTCCGTGGTGGCGCTGCTGCTGTTTTTGACGGTGCTGCTCGTGCGCTACTTCGCCGTGCTCGCGCTGTCGTACGTCTACAACGCGAAGTACACCGCCCAGGAGGCCGCCTACGCCCGTGCGGAGGCTGATGGGACGAGTCTCGTGCAGGCCTTCACGCCGCCCATCTCGATCATCGTCCCGGCCTACAATGAGGACGTGCTCATCGAGCGGACCATCCTCAGCCTCATCGAGCAAGACTACCCACACTTCGAGGTGCTCGTTGTGGACGACGGCTCGAAGGACGGCACGAACGAGATCGCCGAGCGGCTGGTGGGCGTCTACCAGAACACGCACGGCGGGCGCGCCGAGGTGCGCCTCGTCACGAAGCCCAACGGCGGCAAGGCGACGGCGCTCAACGCGGGCATCGCGGCCAGCCAGCACGACTTCGTGCTCTGCGTCGACGGTGACTCGCAGCTTTCGCCGGAGACGCTCCGCCGCGCCATCCGCCATCTCCGTGACCCCGAGATCGGGGCCGTGGCGGGCAACGTGAAGGTCCAGAACCGCGACTCGCTTTGGACGAAGCTCCAGGCGCTCGAATACATCGAGGGCCTCAACATGGTGCGCGCAGCGCAGAGCGCGGTCCGCCTCGTGAATATCATCCCCGGACCGGTCGGGCTCTTCCGCAAGAGCGCCATCGTACAGGCGGGGTGGTACGCCTCGGACACCTTCGCCGAGGACTGCGACATCACGCTCAAGATCCTCCGCAACGGCTGGCGCGTGGTCTACGAGCCCGGCGCCGTCTCGTGGACCGAGGCCCCGAACCAGCTCACGCAGCTCCTCAAGCAGCGCTACCGCTGGACGCGCGGCATCCTCCAGGCCGTCCGCAAGCACCGCGACCTCGTCTTCAACCCGACGCTCAACTTCGGCGGGACGCTCTTCCTCTGGTCGATGGTGTTCGAGAGCCTGATCTGGCCCGCGATGAACGTCTTCGCGAACCTCTTCTTCGTGGCGGCGGCCGTCGTGGGCTATTCGCAGTACCTCGCTTTCTGGTGGCTCTCGCTCACGATCCTCGACCTCGCGGCGGCGCTCTACTGCGTGGCGACCGAGCGCGAGGACCTGCGCCTGGTCCCTCTCACGGTCATCTACCGCCTCTTCTTCATCCTCACCATCGACGTGTGCAAGTGCCTCGCGACGGTGGAGGAACTGCTCGGCGTCGGGATGAACTGGGGCAAGCTCAAGCGCATCGGCTCGCCCGCTGCGTCGTGAGGGATGCAGCGATACTCCGTGATGCTGAGGGACCACCAAAGGAGTTCTCCCCCTGGCCAGGGGGAGACAGAGGGGGTTGTCGATCGAGCCACGGCGTTCAACCACCCCCAGCCCCTCCTGTCTAGGAGGGGAGCTGTGGAACCCTCAGAGCATCGCTATTCCGCACAGGTTTAAGCCCACGCTCGCCCGCGCCGACACTACACCACGACCTCCGCCCCAACTCGCCTCCCTCCGATGGAGCTGCTTCCCATCCTTTCTACGATCATCCTCGTCGGGACTATCGCGACGTTGATCCTCGCGGTGGCGGCGTACGTGCTCTACAAGGTGCGCGAGCGGCAGGGCCGGGGTGCGGCTGCGCCGCCGCCCGCCGCGCCGCCGCAGCCGCTCCTGCTCACCGCGCCCGCCACGGCTGGCGACGAGCAGGCCGCCCAGCTTCAGGAACTGCTCCGCCTCGCCGCCGCCGGGCTCCAGCAGCAGCAAGCCGCCGCACTGCCGCCGTCGCCTGAAGCCGCAGCACCGCCTGCGCCTGCTGAGACGGGCTGGTCGGCCCCCGCAACGCCGCCGCCCGCGGCACCGCCCGCCGCGCCGGAGCCGACCTGGGAAGAGGCGACGTTCGAGGACGTGACGCCGCTGCGCGCAAGCGACCTCGCCGGGTTCTTCGATGCCGAGGAGGCGCCTCTGGACGCATCGCCCCCTGCTCCCGCACCACGCCCTGCCGCTGCACCATCGCCACCTCAGGCTCCGCATCCTGCGCCACGTCCGACGCCGAAGCCGTCGGTGTCAGCCGACCGTCCGATGCCCCGTCCGCCGCTCGCGGCTGCAGCTCCCGCACCCCCTGCCGTATCGCAGGGCGACGGGGTCGCCTCGGGCGACTACGAGGAGTTGCTCCGCCTCGCCGACGAACTCGATAGCCTCTTCGAGGAGCCCGCGGCGCAGAAGCCCCCGCCCTCGAACCCGGCCGCGTGGGAGTAGCCGTCGTTCACCGCCGCTGACGCCTCGCCGCCCATGTCCCGCCTCCATACGTTCGGCGTCCTCGCGCTCGTGCTCGGCCTGCTCGGCGGCGCGGTCTGGATCTACGTCGTACTCCTCCAGGCTAGCTTCGGCGCGCTCTCGTGGAGCGCCGTCCGCGACGCCGACGCCGAGCGAGGCCGCGTCGCGCTCCTGCACAGCGACTACACCGCACAGGTCAACCGCGCCCGCGCCGTCGAAGGCCTGGGCGTCGATGCGGCCTGGCTGGCCTCGACGGTGAACGACTGGCGGGCCTACCTCCTCAACCGGCAGGTGGCCTTCGGCGAGATCACCGACGCAGACCTCGAAGCGGGTGACTTGGCGGACTACGACATCCTCGTGCTCCCCGCCGCGCAGGCGCTCTCGGACGCGCAACTCGACCAGATCAAGGCGTTCCTCCGTGCAGGCAAGGGCGTCCTCGCGACGTGGACGCCGGGCGTCTACCGCCCCGATGGCTCCTGGCGCGGGCACGCCTTCCTCGAAGAGATCGCAGGCGCACAGTTCGAGGGCTTCGTGGAGCCCGGCGGCGC
Organism: Bacteroidota bacterium; assembly: GCA_039208155.1. Classification (GTDB taxonomy): domain Bacteria; phylum Bacteroidota; class Rhodothermia; order Rhodothermales; family Rubricoccaceae; genus JBCBEX01. The sequence goes on from JBCCRG010000189.1 coordinate 4,212, forward strand.
GGGCTACCGCGTCTCGACGAGCACGGTCGCAGGCACGGTCCCGACCGGGCTCTATCTCCCCGACTATGCCATCGATCCGGGTGCGATTACGCCGATGCAGGCCGCACGCAACGCCGAGGCTGCGAATGCGGAAGCTGAGGGCGTCGTCGCGCTCGGGGGCTACACGTGGGTCGGCGATCTCGACACACCGCGCCCTGCCGCTGCCTTTGCGCTCGCGGAAGCTACAGGGTCCGGCAAGACGGTCGTCACCTACTACACCTGGCTCGGCGGCGACCCCACAGCGGCGGACGCCCTCGCTGCGACGTTCCGGCGCTTCACGCTGCGCGGCGGCACCCCGCTCACGGCTGGCCTCCCGGCGGGCTACCAACTCCGCGCCGGCAGCTTCGACGCGCCCGTGCGTGCCCGCTCCGTCGAGGCGCGCGCGCAGGTAGCAGGCGGTTGGTTCGACTACACCTCCGACGACCGGCTCCCTGGCGAGGCGCGGGCCGCGAGCGCGGGGCTACTCTACGGCCGCTTCGCTGCGGGCCGCTTCGTCTTCCTCGGCCACGAACTCGCCGCGATGGGCGTGGGCCCGGACGACCAGGAGGTACTCGCGCGCCTCTTCGACAACACCTTCGCGTGGCTCGCCCGTCGTCCTGTTGGCTGGGTCGCCGACTGGCCTGCCCCGCACCGCGCCGCCGCTGTCCTTGCGGGGAGCGCCGACACCGACCCGCGCGGTCTCGACGTGCTGCGTGCCGCGCTCGAACAGCGTGGTCTCCCCGCGACCTACTTCGTCGCGGCCGGACCAGCGAAAGCCTACGCCGACCTCTACCGCAGCCTCGACGCGCACGGCGAGATGGCGCTCCTCGGGCCGCGTCGTGCCTCCGACCTGAACGCACCGACGCTTCTCGAACAGCGCGCGCTCCTCGCCGAGACGGTCACGCTCACCGACGGGGCCCGCTTCGCCCACGATGCAGCGGAGGCGACCGGCCCCGATCCGTACGCCGCGTACGAGGGCGGTGGCTTCAGCTACGTCGCCGTGGACTCGGTGGACGTGCGCGCCGTCCCCGAACTCGTCGCGCTCGATGACGCGGACGACGCACCCGAGATCGTGCGGCTGCCGCGCACCGTGCGCACGCCGACGGCTACGCTGCGACGGCTCCCCGACGCGAGCCTTCAGGCGCAGTACGCCCGCGAGGATGCCGAGCGCGTGATTGATGCGGGCGGGCTTGGGTTCTGGACGTTCTCTGGCGACGACCTCCGCCGCCCTGGCGCGCAGGTCCTGCTCGACGCGACGATGGGCGCGCTCGCTTCCGATGGCGCGGTATGGTTTGCGACCGCTGGCGAGGTCGCCGATTGGTGGCGCGTCCGTAGCAACGTCACGCTCGACGTGCAGGACGTAGGCCCGCGCCGCGTGACCGTGCGCGTCGCCAACGACGGGGCGGACACGGCACGCGCCCTCGGGGTAGTCGTCACGCTAGGCCAAGTCGCGGCAGGCATCGAGGTAACGCCGGAGCTAGTCGGCACGCCGCCGCCCGAGGCCACGCTCGCGGGCGACGGCGAGACGGTACGATTGGTCGTCGACACACTGGCCCCCGGCGCCTCGCAGACGTTCCACATCGACCTCGAACCGTCGGGCCTCCTCGCCGGACGATAGGGAATGGGGCGCTCTCGGCAGGCTTGCTGGGAGCTGCCATGAGCGAACGACGGCCGGATACGCTCGATGAGCGCTACGGCGAGTCCGGCGCGCTCCTCAGAGGCGAAGCGGTTCAACGGGGTCACGTAGACGCCGTCCGGGAGCGCATCGAGGTGTAGCTCGATGGAGGCGTCGGGAACGACGGTGGCGCTGACGCCGCCGGGCGTGGTGCGCGCTCTTCTACACCCTCGCGACCCACAGGCTGCTGTCGGTGCGGACGCTCGCTTCGGAGATCTGATTTGGACGCGCCTACGTCTCGATGTAGGACCGCAAGAGACTTCGTGACGATGGGGCCGCATCGAGGCTGGGCTATTTGCGCGCGTGGCTGCCTGGGCCGTTTACTTGCGAACGTCGCCGCCCTGCCCCCTTTTCGGAGGCCTCGTCCTCCCGATTCCGTGACGATCACCAGCCTCCTCACCCTCGCCCTCGCGCTGATCCAGGTCCTCGGCGTCGCCAGCGCCGTCGACGCGGTGATGCACGCGCGGACGCCGCAAGGCTCCACGGCGTGGGCCGTCGCGCTCGTCACGCTACCCGTCGTCACGCTCCCGGTCTACTGGGTCTTCGGCCGCTCCAGCTTCGATGACTACGTCCAGGCCGTGCGCCAGTTCGACGAGCGGCTGAACGAGGCCCTGGAGGACGCCGAGGAGGCGATGGCCCCGTGGCGTCCCGACGTCAGCGCGCTCGACGAGACCACGCAGAGCGACCTGCGCGGCTTCGCGAGCCTGTCGCGGATCCCGTTCACGCGCGGCAACAGCCTGCGTCTGCTGGTGGACGGCGCCGCCACGTTCTCGGCCATCCTCGCCGCCATCGACGAGGCCGAGCAGTACGTCCTCGCCCAGTTCTACATCGTCCACGACGACGACCTCGGCCGCGACTTCCAGCAGCGCCTCATCGCCGCCGCCCAGCGCGGTGTGTCCGTCCGGTTCACCTTCGACGGGGTGGGCAGCCACAAGCTGCCGCGCCGCTTCGTCCGGGAGCTACGCGAGGCCGGCGTGGAGGTCCACGAGTTCAGCGGCGAGCGCGGCTGGATCGGGCGCTTCCGGATCAACTTCCGCAACCACCGCAAGATTGTGGTCGTGGACGGACGCCAGGCGTTCGTGGGCGGCCACAACGTGGGCGACGAATACCTCGGGCTGGACGAGACGCTCACCCCGTGGCGC
>JBCCRG010000190.1:0-6960 GCA_039208155.1 Bacteroidota bacterium
CAGGAGGCGCTCGCGCTCGCCAGTGCCACGCGTGGCGTCGGACAGGTCATCGACAGCCTCATCGTGCCGGTGGACTCCACCCTGGTCGCCGATCCCGTCGTGGTCGCGGACGCCTCGCCAGACCTCGCCGCGCCGGATACGACCGCGCTCATCCCACCGCCTGCGCCGGTGGAGACACCGGAGATGTCAACGCCCGAGCCGCTGCCGCCAGCACCGGCCACGGCAACTCCGGCCTACCACACCGTCGAGCGCGGCGACACGCTCTTCGCCATCGCCCAGCGCTACGGCGTGACCGTGGCAGACCTCCGTCGTCTCAACGACCTCCGCTCGAACATGCTCAGCATCGGGCAGCGGCTCCGCGTGCGGTAGTAACGCTACTCCGCGAGCCAGAGGTAGGGGTTGACCGGCGTGCCGCCCCAGACGCGGCCGTCCTCGTAGGTCCAGATGCCGAAGTGAAGGTGCGCGGCCCGCGCGTTGCCGGTGCTGCCGACCGTGCCGAGTACGTCGCCCTTCCGAATCGTCTGGCCCTCCTCGAGTCCCGTTGCGAAGGTGTCGAGGTGGGCGTAGTAGAACACGTAGGCGCTGTCGGGACCGATCTGGTAGAGGGACTTCCCGCCGCGTGCGCTCGTGTGGATCCGGGCGAGCGTGCCCGCCGCTGCGGCGCGGATCGGCGTGCCGCGCGGAGCCATGATGTCGAGCGCATGGTGCGTGCGCCCGCCGGAGCGCGGGTCGGTGAACGAGTCATAGAGTTCGTCCGGCGTGACGCCTTCGACGGGCATCCGCAGCCGGGCGAGTACCGAGCGAGGCCCGACCTCCACGAGTGGGTCCGATGTCACTCGCTGCGCCTGAGGCGCGTCTGCGTCGTCTACCCCCTGCGTGGTCTGGACCGGACGAGGCGCTTCCGTTTTCGACGGAGTCGAGGGTTCGGTCGTCGTGACCTCGACCGTCCCGCGAAGCATCGCCACAGCGACGACGATGCCGACGGCCAGCGTGCCGTAGCGGGCGATGGTGGTGAGGAGGTGAGTCTGGTCAGGGGAAGCAGGCATGGCACACACGTCCGTTCGGACGGCTCCCGAACGGGCCGCGTGGTGCCCCCGTTCCGAATGAGGCGGGCAGCGGCAGGCCCAGGTGGTCTGCACGAGGTGCCCCGAGTGGACCTAGGAAGCCTCGTCGCATCGGCCGACTTTGACCCGTCTCAGCCCACACGTTCCAGGTCCCAGGTGCTCCTTCGCCCACTCCAACCCGCTGATCTCGACGTCCTCGTCGAACTGTGCGCGGAGCATGCGGCCTACGAGGGGGGCACGTACGCGTCCGAGGGAAAAGCCCGACGACTGGAGCCGTTGCTGTTCGGCCCGACGCCCGCGCTGTTCGGTATCGGCGTGGAGCGCCGCGGTGGCCTCGTCGGGTTCGCGACGTGGATGCCGCAGCTCTCGACGTGGGACGCCGCGTGGTATGCCCATCTCGACTGTCTCTACCTCCGTCCTGAGGCGCGTGGGCAGGGGCTCGGGCGTTGCCTCGTGGCCGCCGTCGTCCGGGCTGCAGCGGACGCCGGGTACGCCCGCATGGAGTGGCAGACGCCCACCGCGAATGCGTCCGCCATCCGGTTCTACGATCGCCTCGACGCCCGCGCCAAAGCCAAGGCGCGTTTCTACCTAGACGGCGACGCCTGGCACCGGCTGCGCCTCGCCGACGAGCCCTCCGTCGCGGTTACCTGACCCACCCAACTCATGCTCGAACTCCGTCCCGTCTGCGAGCGCTGCGGCGCGGCGCTCCCACCCGCCTCGCCCGACGCCTGCATCTGCTCCTTCGAGTGCACCGTCTGTCGCGCCTGTGTGGAGGGTCCCCTCGGTGGCGTCTGCCCGAACTGCGGCGGCGGCTTCGTGCCCCGCCCCATCCGTCCGGCACACCTGCTCGCGAAGTATCCCCCGGCCCACGCCTCCTGATCCGATGACGCCCCTCAGTCTTCCCGGTGACAGCGGCCCTAAGGCCATCGCGGCCTACCGGGCCTCGCTCCTCGCCCTCCTCGGCGACGCCGACCCGCTCGACGTGCTGCGTGCGATGCCGCAGTGGTGCGCCGACATCGTGGAGGTCACGGCCGAAGCGCGGCTGCGTGAGCCAGAGGGCCCGGGGCGCTGGTCGGTCGCGGAGGTGCTGCATCACCTCGCGGACTCCGAGGTGGTGTGGAGCTACCGGCTGCGCCGCACGCTGGCCGAGGAACGCCCGCCGCTCGACGGCTACGACCAGGACCTCTGGGCCGCGCGCCTTGGCTATGGCCAGCGGGCTCCTGCGCCTTCCGTCGCGGTGTTTCGGGTGCTGCGGACGGCCAACCTCGCTCTCGTCGCGCAGGCTACGGAGGCCGATCTGCACCGCGTGGGCGTCCACGGCGAGCGCGGCGAAGAGTCGGTCGCGGCGATGGTGCGGATCTACGCCGGGCACGACCTCGCTCACCGCGCACAGATCGAGCGCATCCTCGCCTGAGGCACGGGCGCGCGGACGTGGAGGACGTGGGATCGCCTGGGGAGCGCGGTAGTACTTTGGCCTCCGCTCTCCCACCTAGGTCTTCGAGTATGCCTCCCTACGCCGACGCCGAAGCGCTCTTCTTCGACTGGACACGCACCGCGAGCCTGCGTCGCCATGGCCTCGCCGTCGCCGCCAGCATGGCGCGCTACGCGGAGCACTTCGCAGCGCAGGGCGAGGACATCGATGTCGAAACGTGGCGCATCACGGGGCTGCTGCACGACCTCGACTACGAGCGCCATCCGACGCCGGAGGAGCACCCCAGGGTCGGCGTGGCCGAACTCGAACGACGCGGCTACCCGGAGGCGGTCCGCACGGCGGTCCTCGGGCACGCGCCCTACACGGGCGTCCCGCGCGAGAGCCTCCTCGCCCAGGCGCTGTTCGCGGTGGACGAGCTGTCCGGATTCGTGATGGCTGTCGCGTTTGTGCGCCCGACGCGGATGGCGGGGATGAAGGTCAAGTCGGTGCGCAAGAAGCTCAAGGACAAGGCGTTCGCCGCCGCCGTCAGCCGCGACGACATCCGCCAGGGTATTGCCGAACTCGGCGTCGACGAGACCGAGCACATCGCGCGCGTGATCGAAGCGCTCCAACGCGAGGAGGCGCGGGTGTTCGAGGTCGAGGGCGATTGAGACGACATCGACGCAGGCTCAGACGGCAGGCGTCGCCTCGGCTTCGCGCGCGGCGGCCCGGCGAAACGCCCAGCCGGTCGCGAGCGCCATCGTCAGAGCCGTGACCACGAGCACGCCGAACGAGGCCCGCAGGCTTGTCGCCTCTGCGACGTAGCCGAGCAGCGGCGGCCCGATCATGAAGCCGGTGTAGCCCACGCTCGTCACCGCCGCGATGCCGACGCCGCCTGCGAGCCCCGGTACACGCGTCGCTGCGCGGAACAGCGACGGCACGACGCCTGCGAAGCCGAGTCCGACGGCCGCGAAGCCAGCGACGGCCAGCGGTAGCGTGGGAGCCGTCACACAGAGCGCCAAGCCTGCCGCGCCGAGAGCCGTCCCGCTGCGTACGAGCCGCCGGTCGCCGAAGCGAGCCGTGAGCGTGTCCGCAGCGAACCGCCCCGCGGCCATGCAGCCCATGAACACGCCGAAGCCCAGCGCCGCCGCGCTCGTGCTCGCGCCATGCACCTCACGGAGCAAGAGCGCGCTCCAGTCGCCCATCGCGCCCTCCACGATCATCCCGCAGAAGGCCAGCGCGGCCAGCCCGACCACCGGCCCCCGCGGCCACGTGAAGCGCGGGCCGTGTGCCGATTCGGGTGACCGTGTTGCCGCCTCCGCCTCGGTGCGCTGGCGCTGAACGCCCATCCCTTGCGCAAGCACGAGGCCAGACACCACGACACCGGTCACAGCAAAGTGGACTGCCAGGCCAAGGCCAAGCGCCGCGGCACCGGCTGCGAGCCCCGCTCCCGCCATACCCCCGAGGCTGAAGACCCCATGGCAGGCCCCTAGGATGGGCCGCCCGACCTCAGCCTCGACGTCTGTCGCCCAGGCATTCATCGCCACGTCGGTGATGCCGCTGGCAAGTCCGATCACCACGAAGGCAACCGCCAGGGTGGCGAAGCCCGTGGCGAGCCCAGGCCCTGCCTGGATCGCGCCGAGCAGCGCGAAGCCGAGCAGCGTGACGCGATGCGAGCCATGCTTCGCCGTCAACGTCCCCGCCGCGCTGGCACCCACGACTAGCCCCAGCGCCATCCCCAGCAACGCCGTCCCGAGGGCTCCCTCGCTCAGCCCCGTCTGGGCCTGAATCTCGGGAATGCGGCCCGCCCAACTCCCATAGATCACCCCGGCCGCTCCCAGGGGCAGCACGGCGGACCGGAGCAGCGGCGTGGCGAGAAACGAAAGGCGCATGGCGTCGGAAGCAGACCTGGCGCAAGATCCGACATCCGGGCTTGTTCTATGTCCGGTCCAGCAAGCCCTCGCGGACAAGCACTGCGTCGAACGCATCGAGTAAGGCGTCCACGGCAGCGAGTCGCCTGGCCGCCGACGCTGCACAGACGGCCCGCACCGACGCGACGAAGCGTTCGGGTAGCAGCGGCAGTCTGGTCGCGTGGGCGAGGAGCCGCTTTTCGCCCGGATGCGGTTCGCGGTTGAGCGCGAACAGCACGTCGAACAGACTAGCGACCAGCGCCGCTGTGCGGTGGTTTACGCTCACGAGGTCGTCCCGCTCAATGGCGCGGGCGAGTTGATAGCGAAACGACGCCGTCGTGGTGCGGAGCAGCGGGTGGTTCTTCGCGACGATGGCGCGGCGGAGCGGTTCGGGATAGGGCCGCTGCGCGCGTTCGTGGAGGGCCGCGTACCACCCGTCGCGGTCGAAGAGCACCGCTGAGGCGCGGATGTTGTGCCAGAAGCAGGTCGAGTAGCCCACCGATGCCTCGTGGCGCACGAGCACCCAGTCAAGCTGGTCCTCGATCCACGACGGCGCGCGAAACATCGCGTCGAAGCGGTGGCCGTGAGCGTCCGTCCACTCGTCGCCCGCCTCGAAGAACGTGTTGCCGACCTCGGCGTGGCGCGCGTCCTCCGGCACGACCGACCGGCGCTCGGTGAGCGAGAGCGGTGGGTCAGCGTAGACGTAGAGGTCGACGTCTGCGTCGGGTCCGCCGACGCCCGTGGCGAGCGAGCCGCCGAGGGCCACGGCACGGACGTTCGGAAAGGCGGCGTAGCGGTCGGCAACAGCCTGGATGAGAGCGCGGTCCATCGGCGGGAGCACGTGCGGGGATAGGGCGAACGCGAAAGGATAGCGACGTTAAGCTTCCTCGTGAACCGCTCGGATCCGGGAACGCCCCACGGCGGCTCGCGTGAGACGCGCCCTGCCGCCGCTGCACGATTTGCGGGCCCGGGCGTCCGACGCACGATGCCGATGACCCACCGCTGGCACCCGGCGCGCGTAGGATGAGCGGGCCGCCCAAACGTCTCTGGCCCGCCGCACACTCTCACCGCTGCCCCTCTCTATGAAGCGCCTCGTCGTTGTCGAATCGCCCACCAAGGCCCGCACCATCAGCAAGTTTCTCCCGGCCGACGCCTACCAGATCGAGGCGTGCATGGGGCACGTGCGCGACCTACCGTCGTCGGCGAAGGAGATTCCGGAGTCCGTCAAGAAGGAGAAGTGGAGCCGCCTCGGCGTGAACGTGAACGACGGCTTCACGCCGCTCTACATCGTCCCGCCGGAGAAGAAGAAAGTCGTGACGGCGCTCAAGAAGGCGCTCAAGGACGCGGACGAGCTCTACGTCGCGACGGACGAGGACCGTGAGGGCGAGTCCATCGGCTGGCACCTGCTGCAAGTCCTCAACCCGAAGGTGCCGGTGCGCCGGATGGTCTTCCACGAGATCACCCGCGAGGCCATCGAGCGCGCCGTGGAGGACACGCGCGACATCGACCTCCGCCTCGTGGACGCGCAGGAGACGCGCCGCATCCTCGACCGGTTGGTGGGCTACACGATCTCGCCGCTCCTCTGGAAGAAGATCCGCCCGAAGCTCTCCGCGGGCCGCGTGCAGTCGGTCGCCGTGCGGATGCTCGTCGGGCGCGAGCAGGAGCGCCTCGACTTCATCCCTGCCGGGTACTGGGACCTGAAGGCTACGCTCGCGCAGGCTGGCCAGAACTTCGAGGCGCAGATGACGCACCTCGGCGAAGAGCGGCTGGCCTCGGGCAAGGACTTCGATGAGAACACGGGCAAGCTGAAGGAAGGCACCAAAGGCGTGCTCGTCCTCCAGGAAACCGACGCCCGTCGCCTCGCTGCGGCGCTGCCGGACGCCGCCTGGCGCATCACCGACGTTGAGACAAAGGAGCGCAGCCGCAAGCCCGCCGCGCCGTTCATCACCTCGACGCTGCAGCAGGAGGCCAACCGCAAGCTTGGCCTCAGCGCCCGCCGCACGATGCAGATCGCACAGGCGCTCTACGAGCAGGGCCACATCACCTACATGCGTACCGACAGCCCGACGCTCTCCGGCGAGGCCATCGGTGCCGCCCGCGCGGCCGTTGAGAAGCGCTATGGCAAGAACTACCTCAGCCCGAGCCCGCGGCAGTACGGCGGCAAGGTCCGCAACGCCCAGGAGGCCCACGAGGCCATCCGCCCCGCCGGTACGGCGATGAAGACGCAGCGCGAGCTCGGCCTCACCGGCCTCGACGGCAAGCTCTACGACCTCATCTGGAAGCGCACCGTCGCCTCCCAGATGGCGAACGCGAAGCTCCTCCAGACGCGGGCCGAGATCGAAGCCAAGACCGGCGACGAGGTGGCGACCTTCCGCGCGAACGGCCAGACGGTGGCCTTCCCCGGCTTCTTCCGTGCCTACGTCGAGGGCTCCGACGATCCCGCCGCCGCGCTCGACGACCGCGACAACCCGCTCCCCGCGCTCGCCCAGGGCGACACGCCCGACTGCAAGGACGTCGAGCCGCTCGGCCACGAGACGCGCCCGCCCGCCCGCTTCACCGATGCGACTATCGTGCG
>JBCCRG010000191.1:0-6940 GCA_039208155.1 Bacteroidota bacterium
CGGTCAGGTTGCGGACCGTCGCGTAGGCCGACAGGCGTGCGCCGCCCGGGCTGAACGGCAACGCCGCCTCCCCGGTGACGTCCATCACCAGCCGCGCGTCCACCCGCTCGACCTCGGGGATCGTCCCCTGCCCCGCTCGGTCGCGCGTCTCGGCGTGCCAGTTCGCGCGCACGTCGAGGCGGGTCCCGCTGAATGCCACGCCTGCGCCCAGCGTGACCACGTGCGGGACGACGTACGGCAGACGGTCACCCTCGCGCACGACGCCCCACGGCAGGAAGCTGCTGCGGAAGTTCGACTGAAACTGCGCATCGGTGAAGGTGTAGCTCAGCCGCAGCGGCAGTTGTAATGAGCTCGCCCCGCCCAAGGCCAGCGGGTCCACGTCCACCGACGCCTCGATGCCGACGACACGGGCCGCCCCGCCGTTGAAGAGGTCGCCCGTGCCGCTCCCGCCCGAGGACGCGGTGTCGCTGCCGAGGAGGTTATCGTACCACGTCCCGAAGCCGACGAGTTGCGCTGAGAGCGCGTCCCCGCGCTGCACGCGCGTCCCGAATTCGGTGACGAGGCTCTCCTCTGCCTCGACGCCCGGCGCGCTCGACGGCGGCGCGAAGCCCCGATGGATGCCGCCGAAGACCGTGACGCCGTCGAGGGCGACCACCTGCACGCCGAGGCCGGGGATGAGCGCGGTCACGTTGTTCGAGCGCGTGGTGGGCGTGCCCTGCCGGTCGGGGTCGGCCGCGCCGAAGCCCTCGCGCTCCAGACCGACGACTTCGAGGCGCAGGCCGGGCGTGAGGGTGAGCGGGCCGTGTTCGAGCGCGACCTCGGCGAACGCCGCGAGCGCCCGAGCCCGGTCGATGCGGTTACCCACATCGCCAGGCACGCCACGCTGTACGAGGGCCAGCGCGGCCCCCTCGGCGGCGTACCCGAACCCGTTAGCAGTCTGGAGGCGATCTCCGTTGTCGCGGTGGAGCCGCAGCCCAAGCGTCGCGTCCACGTCGAACCAGCCCAGGCGGCCCGGCCGCACGCCGAGCACCACATCGAGGCCGACGGTCCAGAAGTCGCGCGCGTTGTCGTGGACGAAGAGGACGCCGTTCGCCAGGTCGCCCGTCGCTGCGCCGCGCGCGATGGCCAGCTCGTCGGCGAACGACACCGGGTCGGCGAGGATGGCGTTGACGGGGATCAGCTCGTCCGTGTCGGGAAGGTTGTCCTGGTTGGTGTCGAGGTCGTCGCCGCGCCCGTCGGAGACACGATCGAGGCGGGTCCACACGCGCGAGAAGCGGGTCGTGTAGAGCGTGGCCTTCACATCGAGACGCTCGCCGAAGAGGCCGACGTAGCGGAGGTAGCCGAGCGCATGGTCGCTGTCGAACTGGTCGCGGCCCGTGGAGGCGTAGCGCGCGTACGGCTCGGCGTCGAAGTCGTCGGGTGTGAGGCCGAGGTAGGTCTCGTTGGACAGCTGGTTGTCGTAGGTCCCTTTGAGTTCGAGCGCATGAAACACGTCGGGCGCGGGCGCGATGCTGAGCCGGGCCTTGCCATGGAAGCTCAGAAGGTCATAGCCCGTCTCGTCGGACACGCCCACCGGCGACGCTCCAGAGAAGTCCTCGATGCGCTTGAAGCCGTCCACGCCGTCGGCAAAGACCTCGCCGAGCACGCCCAGCCGGAACGACCCGAGCCGCAGGTCCCCAATCCCAGCGCGTGCGTGGAGCGTCCGCGCCGCGTCGGTGCCGCCGCGCACGTCGAGCCGCAGCGCCCGCGTCGCCGGTATCGACGCCGAGACGAGGTTGATGGCCCCGCCCGTCGTGTACGGCCCGTAGGCGACCTGCGCCGAGCCTTTGCGCACCTCGATGCCGTCGAGGCGGCCCGTTGCCGGGAAGTAGTAGGCGGCGGGCGAGGCGTAGGGTGCGGGCGCGATCAGCACGCCGTCCTCCATGAGCGTCACCCCGCGCGAGCGGTCCGCGACCGTCCCCCGGATACCGATGTTGGGCCGCAGCCCGTAGCCGTCCTCCTCCTGCACGGTCACGCCGGGCACGTCGGCGAGGAGGCGGTGCACGTCGGTGTCGCCGTAGCGCCGCAGCGCCTCGGGGCCGAGCACAGTCACCGAGCCGGGCACGTCCTGCACGCCGCGCACGCCGCCCGCGAGGCTGCCTGCTGCCTCGACGGTCACCTCGCCCAGCGCCTCCACCGACGGTACCAGCGCCACATCGAGCCGCACCGTGGCTCCCTCGGCCACGTTGACGGAGCGGCGTTCTTGTGCGTAGCCCGTCGCCGAAAACACGAGCGTCACCCTATTCGCCCGGACGGCGCCCGCGTCGACCTCCAGCCGGTAGCGCCCGTCCCTATCGGCGGCGGTGCCTCGTGCGGTCCCATCGAGTAGCACCGTCGCACCCGGGAGGGCCGACGCCGTCGCTGCATCGGTCACGACGCCCTCGACGACTTGGGCGTGGGCGACGACTTGGGCGTGGGCGACACCCACGACGCTGAGCAGAACGAGGAGCGTGAGCAGGCGAGACATGGCGGTGGGGAACGGCGAGAACGAGAGGAGCAGGGCGGCGTGCGAGCGGCAGGGACCTCAGCGGTAGATCCACGGCTTGGGCGTGAAGACGTGCCGGCCCACGGCGGTGAGGTCCACATCGGGGTCGATGAGAAGGCGGCTGTCCTGGCCGTTGAGGTTCACGTAAACCTCGGCGCGCACCTCGACGTCGTCGTAGCCCGCCGCCTGGAAGCGGCGCTCGACGTGCTGGGCGTATTGCCAGAGGAAGTCGGGCTGGACGGCCATCTCCTTCTCCTGGAACGCGGTGAGGTCGTCGCTTGGGAGGATCGTCCAGCGACGGTCCGTGGCGGGGTCGCGTACGAGGAACGTGGCGTGGCCGGTCTTCGAGGCGACCATGACGTGCCAGGCAAAGCGGTAGCCCTCTTCCGTCCAGAAGCGGTCGCCCGGGTAGAGCCAGTGCCGCAGCGGGACTACGAGTTGGAGCGCGAGGAGGACCGCGGCGAGGGCGAAGGGCCAGCGTCGTTGGTTGGCCCTAGAGTTCTCCCCCTGGCCAGGGGGAGTCAGAGGGGGTTGTCGCTTCGAACGCGATGCTTCCGAGGCAATTCGATCAACCACCCCCATCCCCTCCCCCGCCTTCGCGAGGGCAAGACTCTGTCTAGGAGGGGGGCTTACAATCCAGCGCCGAATTCGCCTGTATCCGCCTCGCCACTGATCCGCCTCGAAGAACACGAGCGCGGCGACCATCATCACGAACGGGAAGACGCCGATGTTGAAGAGCACGTACGTCGCCGCGTGGAAGGCGAACGCGACGGCGTAGGCCCACGGCCGCGTACGCCGGTGCCACAGGAAAAACGCCACCGTGAGGTCGAACGCCGCGCCCGCCCACGACATCGCCCAGGGCATCCACCACAGGTCCAGCAGCGGGCCGATCACCGGCATGCCGCCGCGCGCCGCCAGCCAGATCCGGAGCGGCTGCGCGTCGATGAGCCAGTCCGGGTGCAGCTTCGCCACGCCCGCGAAGAAGTAGACGAGCCCGACATGCACGCGCAGCGCCCCGAGCGTCCACGCGGGCACCTGCCGGCTCGGGCGTCCGGGCACGAGCGCCGCGCCCATCGGCAGGAGCAACATGAGCAGGCCCAGCGCGGAGACGAAGTAGTAGTGGTTGAGGTAGGTCGTCGCGTCGAGCAGTTCGACGTAGGTGAAGCTCACCACGAAGAGCAGCAGCCACACCTTTGCCCCGCGCCCGATGGCAAAGCCGAGCGCCGCCACCACCTGCGTCCACAGCACGATGTCGAGCACCACAGCCGACGGCCTCGGCACCCAGCCGAAGCCCGGGTACGCGAAGCGCGTCACCGGCTCCACGTAGAGCGCCGGGCCCCAGTCGAGCAGGATAAACCGCAGCGCGCTCAGCGCCATCACCACGCCGAAGGCGATCCGGAAGAGGCCCAGGACGAGGGGATCCGCAGGCGCGAGCAGCCGCTCGCGCAGGGAATGAGACTTCGGGGACGGAGGCGTGAAGAGCGTAGCTGAAACCGCCCCGTCGCCGGTTGAGCGCGGGGCAGCCATGGTCTTGGTATCGGTCGCGGGCGCGCTCACTCCGTCAACATGCTCACTTCCAACGTCTCACCTCATCCTTTCCCATCACCCCGAGTCGCCGTCGTTGTCGCTGAAGGTGATGCTGACGCCGAGTTGGTTGGCGAGGTCCACCTTGATGATGCGGATGAGGTCGCCTCCGGCGTCGTGGGCGGCCTGCCCACCGGTCGGGTTGTTGGCCACGGCGTCGAAGAGCGTGGGGCCGAGCGCGTCCACGGCGGCCTGCGTGGCGTCGAGTTGGGCGAGGAGCGCGGCCCCGAAGGGCTGGCCGCCGAAGGTCGCGTCGAGCGTGGCGAGGTAGTCGTCGAGGCCGGTGCCGCCGCCGCCGGTGACGAGCGCACGCATCCCGTCGAGGTTGGCCGCGAAGAGCTGCGTCGAGATCTGGGCGTAGGGCGCCTGCACGCGCATCGGGTTGGGAGACGTGTCCGGGTCGTCGGGGTTGCGCGCGATGCCGAACGGGCGGCCGAGCAGCACGTAGCGCAGGTCCTCGGTCACCATCGCCATCTCGTTGACGATGCGCGAGACGGAGCTCTGGAGGTTGCGGCCCTCCGAGTCGGCAGCCTCGAACATGCCGAGTTCGTCGCCGCCGTCGCGGCTCCACACCTCCACGAGGTCGCCTGCCTTCGCCACCACGTCGGCGGCGACCGCAGAGGCATAGGCCTGCCGATTGGCGTTGCCCATAGCCGCGAGGACGGCGTCGGCGCTGGCCGGGCCCTCCGCGTCCATCCCGTCGGCGAAGAGGAGGTACTCGAGTGCGGGCAGCCCGCGCTTGTTGGACCCCTGCCGGTTCACGAAGGCCACGTCGATGGGCTCCTCGGACGCGAGCAGTTGCTCGACCTCGAACACGTCGGTGGGCCAGATGCTGATGCGGCTGTGGTAGAGGCCAAACTGGACGCTCGGCAGGTTGAGCGCCGAGAGCATCTCCCACTGGACCGCAGCCGCGATCCAGGCACTTTGCGCCGCCGCGAGCGTCGTCGCGTTCGGGTCCGCCACGAAGGCATCGACAGCCGTCTGCAGCGCTGCCGCCTCGGCCGCGAACGCCGTGTGGGCGGGTTCGATCACGTTGTTCGCGAGGTCGGCCAGCATGGCCGTGCGTACGGTGGCACGGTCGTCGGTGGTCGCGTTGGTGTCGCCGTCGCAGGCGACGAGGCCCGCCGCGAGGCCGAGGCAGAAGAGGAGGGCGAAGGAAAGCGTCCAGCGCATGGGAGGAGCAGTAGGAAGAGAGAGGCGGGGATCGGACTCTGAAGGGGGTCGAACGCTGGGGGGGCCGAGCGCTGAGCGAGTCAGTTCAGGTCAGACTCAGAGCGAGTGCAGGAAGCGGACGAGGTCGTCGCGCTCCGACTGGGAGAGGGCGCGGAACCGCTCGCGGGCGGCCTCGGCCTCGCCGCCGTGCCAGAGGATGGCCTCG
Organism: Bacteroidota bacterium; assembly: GCA_039208155.1. Lineage (GTDB taxonomy): Bacteria > Bacteroidota > Rhodothermia > Rhodothermales > Rubricoccaceae > JBCBEX01. Next base: position 5,487 of record JBCCRG010000191.1, read on the forward strand.
ACGACGCCGCGGGCGCGCCCGTCGTGCAGCAGTTCCATGTGGCCGTTGACCGTCTGGATCAGCCCGAGGCCCCAGAGCGGCGGCGTGCGCCACTCGCGGCCCGAGGCGTCGAACGTCGCGAGGTCGTCCGCGAGGCCCTCGCCCATGTCGTGGAGGAGGAGGTCGGTGTAGGGGCGGATGACCTGGTTCTCGTGCGAGGCGGAGATCGTGCTTATCCCCGTCTCGAACTTCGGAACGTGGCAGCCCGCGCAGCCGATCTGGGCGAAGAGGGCCTTGCCTCGGAGGACGGCGGGCTCCTCCCAGTCGCGGCGGGCCGGGACGGCGAGGCTGCCCGAGTAGAGCGTCACGTGGCCGAGGCCCCGGTCCTCCACCTCTGGCGAGCCACCCGTAGGCGCCTCGGTGCAGCCAGGCGACGCAGGCGCGCAATTTTCGTCGGGGAAGAGCGACGAGGTCAGTCCCATATCGCCGTGGAAGGCGCTTGCCACCTGCTGCTCGACGGTCGGCTGCTCGGCCTTCCAGCCAAAACGGCCCAGCGTGCTGCGCCCCTCGCGGATATTCCAGACCATGTTGGCACGGCCGGAGATGCCATCGCCGTCGGCGTCATTCGGATCGGCGAGGGCGAGGATGGTCTGCTCGGGGATGGCTTCGAGGAGGCCCATACCCGAGAGGTGATTTGCGGTGCGCCCGGAAAGCGGGAGGTCGCCCAGCGGCCCGAACGCCTCATCGCTCACCGAGATGGTAGGGCGGCGCAGCGAGTACGGCGTGCCGTCGGCGAACTGGCCCGGAATTTCCTCATAGGTCACCGTGAGGGCGGCCTCCGCCGGGAAACCGTTGATGGCGGCGTCCTGGATCTGCGTGCCGTAGCGCTCGTCTCCAATGGGGTTGCCTTGCGCATCGAGGCTGCCCACGCTCGTGCGGACGAGCCAGCCGGTCGGCCGCTCTCCCGCAAACGCAGGCGGCCGACCGCGCCCGTCTTTGAAGTGGCAGCTGGAGCAGGCCCGCGCGTTGAAGAACGGACCAAGCCCGTCCCGCGCGGTCGTGGAGGCCGGGGCCGACACCCAGCTCTGGTTGAAGAACGAGTTGCCGACGCCGAAGAACAGCTCCTCCTGGTTGTCCAGCCCCGGCGAGGGAATCCCGAACGCGTTCGCGCCCGAGTTGAAAATGGTGCCGTTGGCACCGCCCGACAGTTCCTCCCCTGGCTCCGCGACGAGGGCATCCAGGTCGGCCTCCGCGCCATCGCACGCGATGAAGCCCCAGCTGAACACCGGGATCAGCGCGCAGGCGAGGAGACGGAGGACGAGTGTTTTCATGCCGAGAAAAAGCGGCGCACCCTCGCCACCTTCACGGTGACGAGGGCGGGCCAACGATGGGTGCCTGTGTAGGCACGCACAAGAGCCGAATGGGTTTAGTCGGGCAGCTCGTTGTTGATCGTGACGCCGAGCGCGGCCGCCGCA
>JBCCRG010000192.1:0-6903 GCA_039208155.1 Bacteroidota bacterium
GCATGCGCCAGCGGAGGAGCGTGCTCGGGATGCCGCGCTTCAGGAAGGCCGCCAGGAACGGGTGTACCCGCACCACGATGGGGCGATTCTTGTGCTTCTCGCCAACGTTGTCGCGGTAGTGCCGGAGCCACGCCTCCAGGTAGCCGACCACGTCGGCGGCGGTGCGCGACGTGTCGGTGTCGGTCGTAGCCGAGGCAGGGGCAGCGGCGCGCGGGCTCGCAGCCTGGACGGTTGCCTCCGTGACGGTTCCTACGTTCTCCTGCTTCGCGAGGCGCTCCACCTCGCGGCGAGTGCGCTCGCTCTGGACGATCTCGCCCGCCCCTGCGGCCTGCTGACCGTTTTCGCCGTCGCCGTCGGCGGTGATGCTCGGGCGGAGGCGCTGGCGGGTGATCTGCACGACGCCGAAGTCGCTCATCGGGAGCAGCTTCGTCACCGCGCGGTCCTTGCGGAATTCCTGCTTGAGCGTGTCGTAGAGCTTCTTGCGGTGGCTGTCGAGCCGCATGTCGATGAAGTCGACGCAGATGATGCCGCCGAGGTCGCGCAGACGGAGCTGCTTGGCGATCTCGCGCGCCGCCTCCAGGTTCACGTCGAGGAGGTTCTGCGCCTGCGACTTGCCGCGCCCGGCACGACCGGAGTTCACGTCCACGACGTGCATGGCCTCGGTGTGCTCGATGAAGAGGTAGCCGCCGGACTTCATGTTGACGCGCGGCGAGAACGCCTCCTCCACCGAGCGCTCGATGCCTGCCGAGCGGAAGACGCCCTGGCGCCCGCTGTAGAGTTGCACGTTCTTCGCCATCTGCGGCGCGACGGCCTCGACGTAGCCCTTCACGTTGCGGTAGAGCTTCGGGTCGTCGATGAGGATGCGGTCGAAGTCGTCCGTGAACAGGTCGCGGATGATCGAGGACACCATGTTGACGTCCTCGTAGAGCGGCGCGGGTGGTTTGACCTTGTCGCGAAGCTGCTTCTCGATGGAACGCCACTTGTCGAGGAGCAGCCGCAGGTCGGTGTCGAGCGCCTTCGCGTCGCGGCCGTCGGCGACGGTGCGGACGATGATGCCGAAGCCCTCGGGCCGGAGGCTGCTCGCGAGCGAGCGCAGGCGGCGGCGCTCCTTCGACGACTCGATCTTCTTCGAGACCGCCACGTAGTCGGCCATGGGGACGAGCACCATGAAGCGCCCGGCCAGCGAGATGTCCGTCGAGATGCGGCTGCCCTTCGCCGAGATCGGCTCCTTGATGATCTTGACGAGGATGTTCTGGTCGCGGTTGAGGTAGTCCTCGGCCCGCTTCGAGTTGGCCACCATCTCGATGGGCGGAGCCGCCTTCGCGGTGCTCTGCTTGGCCTTCGCCTCCGACTTCGACGCCTTCGAGGTGTCCCGTCGTGCGTTCGACGAGCGACTGGACCGCCCGCCGCGGCTGCGCGAATCCCGCTGGCGGCTGCCGTCCTTGTCAGAGGAGGATGCCTCGTCGGCTCCACCATCGGTCTTCGACTCGCCCTTCGGATCGGCCGCGTTCGCATCCGAGCGGCGGCGCGACGAGCGGCGGGAGCGGTTGTCGTCGTCAGACTTGGCCGCGCGGTCTTCGCTGCTGGCTTCGTCGGCGCTCTCACCGGCGTCCGTCGTAGTGTCGGAGGAGCGGCGCGACCGGCGACGGCCTCCACGGCGACGGCGCGAGCGGCGCTGGGGCGCATCGGCGCTGTCGCCTTCAGCTTTCGCTTCGCCCTGGGACGCATCCTCTGGCGGTGCCGAGGCTTCGGATGCAGCCTCCATCTTGGCCTCGGCGTTGGCGGCGGGCTTCGCTTCCGCCGCCGATGCATCCGACGACCGGCTGCGACGCGAGGACGAGCGCTTCGGTTTAGAGGTGGACCCCGCCTTCTGGGATGCCTCGGCCTCGTTCTCAGACGCACGCTCGGCGGCAGGCTCCGAAGCGTCAGCGGCGGCTTCGGCAGGTGCTGCTTTCGTGCGGGTACTCCGGCGCTGGCTGCGGCGGCGCGGCGCCCGCTTCGAGGCCGACTCATTCTCCGAGGCCTCGTCACGAGACGCCTCCTGCGTCGGCGCGTCTGCTGCTTCTGCGTCGGGGGTTGCCTCCGCTTCGGGTTGGCTAGATGCTGCGGACTCGTCCGACGTGGACGACCGTCGTGAGCGGCTGCGGCTCGACCGCTTCGGCTTCGGGGCGTCCTCTGCGGCATCGGGTGCCGCGGCGTCCCCGTTCGCGGAGGTGTCGCTCGCGGGGGCGTCGGCGACTACTGTCTCGGATGCGTCCGAGCGCGCTTCCGGCTGCGACGGCTTCGGCTGCGACGGCTGCGGGGGTGAGGACTTCGCCGGGGTCGCCGCCTGCGACGTGAGGTCGATCACGTACGGCGAGGTGCGGCGCGGACGCGGTGCTGACTCTTCCTCCTCCTCTTCCGAGCGGTTCGACGAACCGCCCCGGCCTCGTCCACCTCGGCGGCGTCCACCGCGACGGCCTCGGCGGCTGCGCTTGGTCTGCTCGCGGCGCTGGCGGGAGCGGCGCTCCTCGTCGGACTCGACTTCGAGGTCAGCCGTGGCGGTGTCGTCGTCGTCGTTCGCCGTGATCGACTTCGGGGCCTTCATCAGGCTCCGCGCGTCCGGGATGTCCCCAGCGGCGATGGTGAGCAGTTCGGGGACGTTGTCCGTCAGGTCCGAGAAGTGCAGAAAGGCGTCCTGCTGCTGACCGATATCCACGAACGCCGCCCGGATGGCAGGCATGATCTTGCGGACGCGACCGAGGTAAATATTGCCAATCGTGCGGACGTTATCCGGGTTCTCGACGTAAAGCTCGACGAGGTTGCCATCTTCCACGATGGCGATGCGCGAGCGATCCTTGCTCGCGTTGATGATGATTTCCTTGGGCATAGGAGAAGGGTAGGCAGGAGGGGTCTGCAGCCCGCCGCGCGCCGCGCCTGCTTCGGGCAGGCGTCCCTCTGGTGCCGACACGAGGGCTTGCCACTAGGCATGCGCCTGCGGTCAGAAAGCTTGTCGGAGGAGAGGCGAGGTCACGGAACCGTTCCGTGACGGGGCGGCGGCGGGGTGCCGAGCCGGGCGTCTCACGAGCACGAGGCGTGGAGCGCTGGGCGGTGAGCCCAGCTCCGGTCGCCAACAGGCAGAGGAGACGATGAAGAAAACGAGTCAGCACGAGGCTGGCTGTAGGGAAGCGGCAGGCCGCGAACGGCCGACCTGGGGGGCAACGCCGTCAGAAGGGACGGAGCGACCCAGGGAAAACGGGACAACTCGGTGCGCGGGAAGCCTGGTGGTCGGGGCAGCAGTCGGGGCGAGAAGCGGGATTGCTACCGTAAGCTTCGGGGCACTGGCGCGTGGGCGTCATTCGATAATGTGGGCGACACCACGCACGGCGGGCGTACTGAGCACAGCAGAGCACGCGTTCGAGCAGCGCTCAAAGGTACGCTGTCTCTGCAGGGCTCGCAATGCGCCGAGCGCAGCCGAGTGCCCTGCTGGTATAGGCGAGTACGCCGTAAGGTCCCGCGGCCTGATTGGCGACCGCAGCACCCCCGCAAAGTTTGCGCGAAACCGCTTCCGGAGGCCCTGCTGGCCCGGCATTCGTTGAATGCATCGGCTATTCTCTGCGCACGTGCACTGCCCCTACGCGGGTTCGGGCAGCCGCCGCACGACGCGGCCTCGACACGTGCCTCCACCCCGGTTCCGTTGGCCCCTTGACTGCGATCGCTGCTATGTCTGCTCCCTCTACCGCTTCCACCAAAATCCGTGGCCTCGCGGGTGTCGTCGCGCTGGATTCTGAGATCTCCGCGATCGATGGCGAGGCTGGGACGCTCGTCTATCGGGGCTATACCATCGAAGACCTTGCACGCGACGCCTGCTTCGAGGAGACGGTCTACCTGCTCTGGAATGACGACCTCCCCACCCAGGCGCAGCTCGACGAACTGAACGCGCAGCTCCGCGCCGAGCGTGCGATCCCCGACGCCGTGCTCGACCTGCTGCGGACCACCCCGCGCGACGCCAACCCGATGGCCGTCCTGCGTACCGCCGTGAGTCACCTCGCGGCCTTCGACCCCGACGCCGATGCCGATGTCACCGACCGGGCAGCGGGCTACCGCAAGGCCATCAAGCTGACGGCCAAGATGCCGACCATCGTGGCAGCCTTCGACCGCCTCCGCAAGGGGCTAGAACCCATCGCGCCCCGCGCTGAAGGCTCGACGGCGTTCGAGTTCCTGCGCATGCTCACGGGCGAGGAGCCCGGTGCGCGCGCCGAGGAAATCATGGACGCCTGCCTCGTGCTCCACGCCGACCACGGCCTCAACGCCTCCACCTTCACCGCCCGCGTCATCGGCTCGACGCTCGCCGACATGTACGGGGCCGTCGCCGGGGCACTCGGGGCGCTCAAGGGCCCGCTCCACGGCGGGGCCAACCGGGCCGTGATGGAGATGCTTCAGGAAATCGACGCCCACGACCTCGATACGCGCCAGTATGTCGAGCAGAAGCTCGCCCGCAAGGAGAAGATCATGGGCATCGGCCACCGCGTCTACCGCACGCTCGATCCGCGCGCCAAAATCCTCGGCGCGATGCTGGAAGGCCTCTCGGAAGAGAAGGGCGACATGAAGTGGTACGAGATGTCGCTCGCCATCCAGCAGATCATCAAAGACGAGAAGGGGCTTAATCCCAACGTGGACTTCTTCTCCGCGTCGGTCTACTACCTGCTCGGCATCGAGGCGGACCTCTACACCACGATCTTTGCTATCAGCCGCACGGCGGGCTGGACGGCCAACCTGCTGGAGCAGTGGGAGGACAACCGCCTCATTCGCCCGCGCGCCGAGTACATCGGCCCCCGCGGCAAGACGATCACCCCGATCGCGGAGCGGTAACGACTCATGTGCAACCCGTGCGCTGCGCGGGTGCACGCGCGGGCATGTAAGCGCTCTCTCCGCGCAGTCTTCGCGTGGGGACCTTTCTTACATCGCGGCCCGGCTTTGCACTACGAAGAAGGCGCGTTACCTTGCTCTTGGAGGCCGCTAGAGGCTGTGGCAGCCATGTTCAGCGAGGTTTCAATCTAGATTGAAACCTCTGAATAGCTGCTGCTTTTAGACTGCCCCGGAACCGCTACCGCTCTGCGGACGCCCTGCGGTGGCTCCTCTATCCTGACGACACCCCCTGCCTGCATCCTTATGGCTGTCGACACCCTCGCCCGCGGCCAAGCGGTTGCCAAGCCGAAGCCGTTTACACGCTACAGAGTGCGCACCGGCATGTTTGCCTGGATGCTGCACCGCCTCACCGGCCTCGCGCTCGTGGGCTACCTCGTGGTTCATGTGTGGGGGCTCCGTGCGATCACCAACGCCGAGGCCTACAACCTGCTGATCTCCAAGTACCACGGGCCGCTTTTCAAAGTGGGCGAGTTTTTGCTGCTCGGTGCTGTGATCTACCACGCCCTCAACGGGCTGCGCATCGTCCTGATCGACTTCATGGGCTGGAGCCCGAAGCAGACGCGCCTCTTCTGGACGCTCGGGGCCGTGGCGGCGGTGCTGTTCCTCGTCGGCGGCTACCCCAGCATCGCGGCCCTTGTGGCCCACTTCAGCGCGTAAGTGCCTCGCCCGGGGCTTACCGGGCATTCCGCCGTTCTTCGGCACGCCGTTTCTCGGCACCCTGACCCCAACACCATGGCTAAGCAATACGGGCGCAGCGCCAAGTCGAGCGCCTACCAGTGGTTTATCCACCGCATCACGGGCACGTTTCTCGTGTTCCTCCTCATCACCCACTTCTGGGTGCAGCACTACGACCGCACGACCGCGTCGATCTCGCACTCGGTCATTACGGCGAGTGAGGCCAAGGCTGGCGTGCTCCCGGTCTACTCCGAGAAGGCCAACGCCGCCGTCGAGGCGCGGCGCGGCAGTTGGCTCGAGAGCCAGGAGGCTACGGCGGCCCAGGAGCCGCGCGTGACCCCGATCGAGGAGAGCGATGCGCTCGCAGGCCACGAAGGCGGCGCTACGCCCTACGACATCTTGATGCTGCGCCTCGCGGACCCGGTCTATGCGGTGCTGTGGAAGGCGTTTAACATCCTCTTCCTCGTCTTCGCCCTGCATCACGGCTTCTACGGCCTCAACAACATCATCACGGACTACGTTCGCAACGACATGGCCCGCGTCGGTGCCGTCGCGCTTTCGTGGACCGTCGCCTTCGGGCTCCTCGTGATCGGCGTCTACTCCGTCACCGTCGCCGGACTGAATATTTAGCGCGCTAGGCGCGGTCGCAGGTCGCAGGTCATCCTGCCGCCAGACCTACGACCTTTGACCTACGACATACGACCGACATACGACCCCCAACACCATGACTTTCACGCACGACATCGTAATCGTTGGAGCTGGCGGCGCGGGCCTGATGGCGGCGCTCTACGCCCGCGAGGGCGGCGCGGACGTCGCCGTCGTCTCGAAGCTGCATCCGCTGCGCAGCCACACAGGCGCGGCGCAGGGCGGCATCGGCGCCTCGCTCGGCAACGAGGAGGAGGACCACTGGCTCTGGCACGCCTTCGACACGACGAAGGGCTCCGACTACCTCGGCGACCAGGACGCCATCGAGATCCTCTGCCAGGACGCCCCGCGCACGATCATCGAGCTGGAGCACTACGGGGTGCCGTTCTCCCGCACGAAGGAGGGCAAGATCGCCCAGCGCCGCTTCGGCGGGCACACGCGCAACTTCGGCGAGGCTCCGGTCCGCCGCGCGTGCTACGCCGCCGACCGTACCGGCCACATGATCCTGCACACGCTCTATGAGCAGTGCGTGAAGCAGAACGTCAACTTCTACGACGAATTCCAGGTGCTCGACCTTGTGATGAACGAGGACGGTGCGTGCGTGGGTTGCGTCGCCTATGAGATCCTCACGGGCGAGGTCCACACGTTCCACTCGAAGATCACCTGCTTCGCCAC
>JBCCRG010000193.1:0-6883 GCA_039208155.1 Bacteroidota bacterium
ACACGCACAACGGCTTCGGCCTCGGCCACCCCATCGGCCCGAACGCGGACCAGATCGAGGTCGGCCTGGAGGTCTGGCTCCCGTTCCGGCTGCGCGCGACCGTTCGGGGCCGCTATGCCCGGCGCGGTGAGAACTTCACCGCCGAGGACGGCACGTTCGTTAACGTGGGCGGCACCATCACCAATGGCGACCAGCCTCCGTTCGACGAGCCGACGAAGGAGTTCCTACGCGGCACCGTGCAGGAAGGCCCGGGCGCGACGCTCGACGTGACCTGGGAGCCCCTCAACGAGATCGGCGTCGCGCTGCACCTCGACTACCAGCAGTGGGACAACGACCCGAACCGGCTCTTCGCGCGCGGCTCGTTTTTTATTGATTTGTAGTCATTGGTCATTGGTCATTGGTCATTGGTCATTGGTCATTGGTCATTGGTCATTGGTCATTGGTCATTGGTCATTGGAAGCTGCTGGCTATCCTTTCTGAGTTCAAGTCAAATCGTGACTATTCGACGTACCACGTTGCTGTGCGACTGATGTACCTGCTCTTACTCGTTGCCCTGTTCGTTCCGATCTCTACGTTTGGCCAGATCGCGGAGGATCGTGTGACGGGCACGCTCGGCACGCTGGCTCAGATCGCGCAGGACGGTGATGCCTCGCCCCTGTTCACGCACATGGCATGCCTCGACCACAGCACAGGCGTGGAAGGTGGGAGTGTCGCGCCGTGCGTCTACGAGGGCGATCCGCGCATGGAGGACACGGCAGGAGCGTTCGTGACTGCGATCTTCGACGCCCTACCTCCTGGTGCGGTATGGGTGCTGGACGCGATCACGACACGGACGGTGAAAGGACACACCCTGACGGAGGTCCAGGTCAAAGTCCGCCGTGACGACGCACTCATCGGGCAACCGGTCTTTTTGTTTGCCGACCATGCGACACGTCCGCTGCTCGTGCAGGTGAATCGCGGCCGGTCGATGCTGCTCGCGGACGCACCTCCCTCTCCTGTGATGGCGATGCCGCAGATCCGCCCGCTCATCCGCGACCCTGACCTCCGTGTGCAGCTTCCAGCACGAGCCGCTTCGCTCCAGATGGCCGCGCTGGGCGAATTTTCTCTCGACGCCGCGCTGTTGCTCGACGCTGTGGCCGCTCTGATCACGTGCCGGATGGAGGGCGGCGGCATGCCCATCGCGTGCTCCGACGAACGCAGCGCCCAAGACCCCGCCGAACGGGTTCCGCAGGTGATCGCGGAGATTGACTTTGCGCTAGGTGATACGCGGATCACGCCCCGCACCGAGGCGGTCGTGGTCCCGCATGAGATCGAGGGCATCCCTGGCGCGCAGGTACAGTTCGAGGTCAACGGTCGCCGCCCCACGCTGTTTTTCATGGAAGTCGAAGGGGCCTACCTCTACGTCTCGGCGCACCCCGACATGGATCCGCTCACGCCGCCGCTCCCAGACACACAGCCGCGCCTCGAAGCGCTCCTCGCCGACCTCCTCGGCTGGATCGAGGCGGGCGACGCCGAGGCCGCCGCGCCGCACCTCGTCTACCGCGGCGACGGCCCCGACCGCTGGCAGCGCGCCCTCGACCCGACGGACGCTGACGACCTCGTCGCAGCGCGGCGCGCCGTGCGCCAACTCGCGAGCGCCATCGGGACCTACGACGCCTACACGGTCCTCTCGTACTTCACCGACACCGAGTCCGAAGGCACCTGGCACGTCCTACAGGTCGGGTTCGAGACCGCCGAGGAGACCAAGACGATCCTGTTCGCCTTCCTCCTCATCGACGATGTGTTCGTCCTCGGCGACGTGGACTGATATGCGATTTACGATTTTGGATTTGAGATTTATGATTTGGAGGAAGTCTAGAATTTCAAATCGCAAATCCAAAATCAAACATCCACCACGCTTTCGGGGCACGGGCCGCACCCGGCGGGATGGACAGCCTGGGCACGAATGCGCTGGGCCTGTTCTTCGGTATCCGCATCATGGCCGAGCGTCTCAGGCAAGCCGACCCACACGAGCATGGCTGCCGCGATGGCGAGTCCGCCCGCGATGATGGCGCTCATCGGGAAGCCGATGCCTGCGTAGAGCGTCCCGGCGACCGCGCTGCCGACCGCGAAGCCAACCTGGCCGATGGCAATCGTCAGGCTCATGAACGAGCCGCGTCGCGCACCCACGACGAGTTCGGTGAGCATCGCCTGGAACGCGCTGTAGCGGGCCGCCGCGCAGCCCATGATGCCGAAGAAGAGCACGAACGGCCCCCACGGCACGCCGCCCGTCAGCGGCGTCGCGGCCATGAACAGCCCCACCCCGGCCGACGCCGCGATGATGACCGGCTTGCGCCCGACGATATCCGAGAGCCGCCCCGCGCGCGGCCCGATGAGCACGTTGGACAGCCCGCCGAGCGCGTAGACACCCGAGATCATCACGCCGGTGAAGCCGAGGCGGTTTTCCATCCACACGGGGAAGTAGGTCACAAACAGCCCGACGCCGAGGAAGAGCACGGCGAAGATGACGCTCGCCCGGCGCGTGTCGGCGCGGCGCAGCAGCTCGGCATAGCCACGACCGGCGCGGCGCAGCGTGAGGCGCTCGGTGTTGCGGTTGTTCGTCGCCTCGGGGAGCAGCCACCTGACGAGCACCGTCGCCACGGCCATCGTGATGGCAAACGCGAGAAACGGGGCGCGGAAGCCGTAGAGGTCAGCCAGCGTGCGCCCGATGGGGATGCCGAGGATCTGCCCCACCGCGAAGCCGCTCATCACCCAGCCGTTGGCCCAGCCGCGCCGGTCCGGCGGAAACGTGTCGCCGACGTAGGCCACCGCGCCGCCCGAAAGGATGCCACCTGCCGCTCCGGCGAGCGCTCGCAGCACCAAGAGCGACGTAAAGCTCTCCGCCAGCCCGTGCAGCGCCAGCACGACCGCCATCGAGGCCGCCCCGACGAGCAGCACACGGCGACGCCCCACGCGGTCCGACACCGGCCCCGTCACGAGCGTACTGATCCCGACCGCCGCCGCATAGACCGTCATCAGCGTACCGAGCAGCGCATCGCCGACGCCGAGTTGCGCGCCCACCATCGGCAGGATCGGCGCTACGATGATGATCTGACTCGCCGCCGAGAAGACCAGCAGCCAGAGCGTGGCGATGATGAGGCCCGCGCGGTCAGGCAGGGGCACGGGCTGGACCGACGGCACAGGCGTGTTCATGCCTGGAAGCTAGCACCCCTCTCGAACAACATGATGCAAGCATCTGAAACCTCTACGCCGACTGATGTCGAGCACCCCAAGCCCATGGATCCGGTGGAGACTTGTGACGTTGCGTCGTCCTCCGCGACCAATGCCTCGTTGCCCGCTTTAACCCCGACATAGACCATGCTGCTTTCGCTCGACACCTTGCCCACACGGCCCGGCCCACGACCCCAGACGACGCCGACCAACCCACACACCCAGCTTGACCAAATCGCCCCGGTGGGACTGCAGCAAGAGGTGGCTGCATTCATGTTTGGGCTCGATTGCGTTCAGGAAGTGCCCTCCATGATCTCCGTTCCAGGTTCGCGTGCCATGTGGCTTCACGACTCGTGCCAGGCGGGCCCCTCCAATGCCTTCATGGTCGGACGGGAGTTTTGCCACCTACATCCACCGAGCGATGGCAGCCTCCACCTCAACCTGCCTCTTGAGATTGGTGAAGTCGCCATTGCGAAGGGATGGGCAGAAAACCACCCGATGGCTGTTCGAGGGCTCATCCCCATGAACGTGGTGATGGTGTACGGTCCACGGAACGAGGGCGAGCTAGCCGTTGTCAAGTGGCTCATTTCAGCATCGCTTGCCTTTGCCCACTCCGCGTAGCAGCCCGCAAAGGCCCAGTAAGTCCTGACTGTCCGAACAAGTGGTCGGGGCTTCAGTACCTCGTCATGACCTCTCCGAGCCAACGCTCTCGATTTCGGAGCAGCACGAGGCTACGCCGTCGCCGAACTGCCGGGCACGTGGAAACCGTCAGCAATGGCGCCCGCGCGAGTGGCGGGGTCGTCGGGAAGCGCGTTGCCGGAGTGCACGGGTGGCGTGGCGGCGATGGCGACGCGGAGCGCGTGGAGGCCGCGCACGCCCTGCATGTCGGCCAACTCCAGGTCCTCCATGTAACCGAGGTGGCGGAGGTAGCCGAGGTACTGGAGGTACTCCTCCCGCTCGGCGCGATTTGAGTACACGACGGCGATCTGGCCGGGCAGCGTGAGCCGCTCGCCGGTGCCCTCCACGGTCGCCTTGTCGATCTGCCTGTTTACGGATCGAACAGGAGCACGAGACATTTCAACACGTCCACTACAGCATGAGACCATGGAACGCCACGAGATCTTCCACTCCGATCCTGAGATCATGGGCGGCACGCCCGTCTTCCAGGGCACTCGCGTCCCCGTGCAAACGCTCCTCGATTACCTCGAAGGGGGCGAAACCCTGGACGAGTTCCTCGACGGCTTTCCGGGCGTGAGTCGGGAGCAGGCCGTTGCCTTTCTCACGACGGCGAAGGACGCGCTGCTCACTAACGCCCGATGCGCATACTCCTGGACGAGAATGTAGACCGGAAGCTGAAGCGGTCGTTCGACCCGAACCACGAGGCCGTCACCGTCCGCGAACGGGGCTGGAGCGGCAAAACGAACGGCGACCTCCTCACGTCTGCCGAGGCGGAATTCGATGTCCTGTTCACGCTGGACACGAATATGCAGTACCAGCAGGACCTCTCGAAGTACGACCTCGCCGTCATCCTCGTCACCGCCGTGAGCAACAAGCGGAGCGTGATCGAGACGGCTATGCCCGAGGTGAACGCCCTGCTCCCGAGCGTCCGGCCAGGCCGCCTGTAAGTGGTTACGTTGTAATTGCGAGATAGCCTTTCACGCCCACCGCCCGGCGTGGCTTGCGTCCTCCGTTTCAACTGCGTGAGGCTAGCCCACCTCTGTTTCGGTATGGACTGCTGTTTCGGTGTGGACTGCTGCCTGGAACGCATCAGCCACGGCGCGCACGAGAGCCGCAGGATCATCGGGGAGGGCGTCGCCGGAGTGGACGGGCGGTGCGGCGGCGATGGCGACGCGGAGCGCGTGGAGGCCGCGCACACCCTGCATGTCCGATAGCTCTAGGTCCTCGATGTCCGCCTCGATGTAGCCGAGGTGGCGGAGGTAGCCGAGGTACTGGAGGTACTCCTCCCGCTCGGCGCGATTTGAGTACACGACGGCGATCTGGCCGGGCTGCGTGAGTCGCTCGCCGGTGCCCTCCACGGTCGCCTTGTCGATCCGCTTCTTGACGATGGCGTAGCGGACGTTGTAGGCCCCGTCGATGTCGAACTGCTTCTCATCGGGGCGGAAGCGGATGGCGAGCGGGTTGTGCTGGGCGAGGATGAGGTGCGCCACGCGGAGCGCCATGGGCATCTCGGCAAGCACGGCGTCGAGCGCCCAGTTGACGCTGCACGTCGTCATGAGTTGCCAGAGGCGCAGGTTCTGGAGGTCGAGCGGCGTAAACGTGCCGTCTTCGAGGAGCGACGTGCCCGCGTACATCGTGTAGTCGACGCCGTCGGTCTTGTACTTCTCGAAGAAGTGCGGGACGAGGCGCTGCGCCCAGACTTGCTGCCGGTCGAGCACGTCGGCGACGGTGTCGTTGATGAGCGTGACCGAGTCCTCGTAGCGCTTGCGCTCGCGGTAGAGCACGCCCACCTTCGGGTCGAGCGCGGCGCGGTAGGCGGCGACGGCCAGCGCGGCCTCGTCGCTGCGGGCGGCCAGCACGTCGAGATGGGGCTCGACTTCGGCGTGGAGGAACGTCACCGCGTTCGACTCATCGCCGACGTTGGGGCTCTCCCGGTCGAGCGCCTCCAGGGCCTGCTCGGTGCGGTAGGCGAGGAGGTCGAAGGCTGGGGCCGGGCTATCGGACTGCGCAGCCTGGAGCACCGCGCGAGCAAGCGCGAGTTGTTCACGGCTGTCCGTGCGGATCGCCTCGACGCGCGCCTCTGACGAACCGCGGATGTCAGACTGGCCGTAGAGTGCGTGCACCCCGTCGAAAGCGATGGAGGCGAGGCGCGGCTGCTCGCCCGCCGCCTGCTGCTTCAGCATCGACCGGGCAGCCTGCAGGAAGCGCCACTCGACGGACGGGTGGATGGCGGTGTACTGCTGCTTGATGAGCGCCTGGAGGCGGTTCTCCTCGGCGTCGCCGTTGCGCTTGAGCGCGCTCGCGAAGAGCGTGGCGATCTCCTCGATCTCGCGGACGTTGAGCGCCGAGAGCACGCTGGGCCGCGTGGAGCCGAGTTCGAGGACTCCCACGAAGTCGTCGCCTACCCGCAGCGGGGCCACGACGAGGGTGCGGTAGCCTGCACCGGCGAGCCGCTTCCCGAGCAGCGAGCACGTCCGCTGCGTCAGGTCGTCGACGAAGACCGGGGTCGTGAGCGCCTCGCTGTAGAAGGACGAGCCCCAGGCCTCGATGTGCGCGTCGTCCTGGGCACAGAGCCCGCAGGCGTCGCCGAGCAGGAGACTGCGGCCGACTGGCACGCCGTGGCGGATGCCGTTGGCGTCGGGCCGCGCGAGGCGGATCACGCCCAGATCGAGGTCGGGCAGCCGGAAGACGGCCCGCAGGCGGTGCTCCAACTGGCCGATGGCGTCGGGGCTGGCCATCGCGTCCGCCTCTACGAGATCGCGGCGGAGCCCCGAGAGTTCCTCGGTCATCGTGACCTCGGCGGCCTCCATGAGTGCGAAGCCGCGCAGCGTGTAGTGCGACGGCGGCAGCGCGCTCGTCCAGCGGTCGAGGTCGGTGCGGTCGGCGAGCAGCGGACGTAGGACATCGTCGGGCAGCGCCTCGGGCGCGTCGTCGGCCTTCACCACATCGCAGAAGCGCACGTCGAAGCGAAGCTGGAAGTGGCGCGGGAGGCCGT
>JBCCRG010000194.1:0-6865 GCA_039208155.1 Bacteroidota bacterium
AAGCCTTCGCCTGCGCGCTCTGTGGAGCGGGAACATAGCACGAGAGGCACCAGTCGTGTCGTCTTCGCAGGATAGGGCGCAGGGTATGTGCATGCCACTCGGACCGCTCCCAAACCGGGCGTAGGACCAGCACCGACAGGCCACCGGTTTTAGCCTGAATCGCCCAAATCGGTCACCCTGCCCCAGCCCGTCTCAGCCTAGCCTCGGGTAGGCGGCGATGATGGCTTCAGGATCCCCTCTATCAAGTTACATCGGGGGAGGCTCACGCCTGAAATCCCCCCCGAAGTCTCGCTGCGCCCTACGGACTAGCCGCTGCGGCCCGCGCGGCGTCACGAGCGCCACGCTTCCGACTTCAAGCCACGTCCGGGTGCATACCGATGCGCCCGGACGCTTTTGTTTGGGGCGATTTGCGATCTCCCTTGACACGGGACTCAGCACACTCTACTTTCGCTACAAATCTGTTGGCAACAAATCTGTTGACATATCGTAGCCTCTCACCATCCCCCATCAACGAGGAAAGCCCAGCGGGGCAACGCCGGGCTTTCTGCAACCTCAAACCACACGCTCAGGAGGTCATTTCCATGAGTCGATACAGTCCCGAGGTCACTCCTCAACTTACGTCCCCGCCGTCCCCACACCAACCTCGTCGCCCTCCAGACTGGGAAGCTGCAACGCATACTATCTACGTAAGCGCCACGCTCGTCCTCGCACTTTCCTCGGCCTGCCTGGCATGGCAAGGCTTCCAGGTACCCGAAAGTGGACCCAGCTCTGTACCTCCTGCTGTGACCTGCGAGTGTCTTCTACCCGCCGAGTTGCTACACGAAGACGGAGTTCTGCCGTCAGACTCGCTTGAACGCAGTCCAGTGCTTCCAGCGGACCAAGAGTACCCCGCGCATACGCTCCCCTCCTGCTACTTCTCTCGCCCTTGATGCCTGACACCCTGCTCAAGTACAACCCCGCGTTTCTCAGCGACGAGGACCTCATCGACTCGTTCGTCATCCGGAAACGCGAGTTTGAGGCCGTGATGGAGGTCGTGCGTGAGAACACGGGTCCGACGATGCAGCACGTACTCATTGTCGGGCCGCGCGGGAGTGGGAAGACAACCCTCGTGCTCCGGGTAGCCGCTGAGGTCCGGCGCGATGCTGATCTATGCAAGATCTGGTATCCCGTGACCTACGGCGAGGAGAGCTACAGCGTCACAAACGCGGGCGAGTTTTGGCTCGAAGCGCTCTTCCACATCGGCGAGCAGACCGGCGAGGCGCGGTGGAAGGAGACCTACGAGGAACTCAGCGGCGAGATGGACCCGGACCGGCTCGCACGGCGGGCACTGATCCAGTTGCTGGACTTCGCCGATGAGCGGCAGCGGAAGCTCCTGCTCATCGTGGAGAACCTCAATATGCTCGTCGGGGACCAGTTCAGCGGGAACGAAGCCTGGACGTTCCGGGAAATGCTTCGCAACGAGCCGCGCCTTATGCTGCTGGGCACAGCCACCAAGCGCTTTGACGAGATCGAAGACGAGGACGAAGCGCTGTACGAGTTTTTCCGGCTCATAGACTTAGAACCGGTTGACTCACCGGAGGATCTCGGAGCACTCTGGACCCTGGCGTCAGGAGAGAAAGCGCCGCTCGGGTACCTCCGGGCTATCGAGATTCTAACCGGCGGCAACCCGCGGCTCCTTCGCATCCTTTCCGAATTTGCAGCGCGAACTTCCTTCAAGGAGTTGACCGACAACCTCGTCCGGCTGGTGGACGACCACACGGACTTTCTCAAGAGCCATTTCGATGCGCTGGCGGCGCAGGAGCGCAAAGTGTTTGCCGCGCTAGCCGAGCGGTGGGACCCGGGGACTGCGCAGGACATCTCGGCAATGACGCGACTCCCCGTGAACAAGGTGAGCGCGCAGCTGAAGCGACTCGAAGAGCGCGGGTTCATTCACGTTGACAAGAAGCTAGGCCGCACCAACTACTACGAAGTCACCGAGCGGCTCTACAACATCTATTACCTGATGCGGCGCCGAGGTCAAGCCTCCGTCCGCGTCCGCGCCGCCGTGCGTTTCATGGTGCACCTCTACCGGGGAGACGACCTGATTCCCGTGATGCGGTCGATGGTAGACGAAGCCGGTACGCTTGCGCCGGATCTCCGGCATAGTCACTACATCGGTTTTCGAGAAGTACTGAGTCTGACTGAACCTGCACTCCGGTCTCAGATTATTGAGGCAACCCGTGACCAGATGACGGCGCTCCCAGACGTACCGGCTGACCTCTACGCGGAGTATGCGCCGACGGAGGGGAATCCATATGCCGACCTCACGGCGGATGAGCTGCTCGCTACAGATGTGGCTACGCTCTCGGACGTGGACGATGCAAAACACCTCCTTAGCGCATTAGTTGATATAGCACTAAATGGGGCTATGGACGGATTCGCGCGGGCACTCGAGGTAGCCGATCACATCCTTTCTCAGACTTCCGATGATGCCGAGATCTACCGCAACCAAGGCATTGCACTCAGCAGACTCGGGCATTTCGACGACGCCCTCGACGCCCACGACCGCGCCATCGAACTACACCCCGACGACGCACGCGCGCACTACAACCGAGGCGTTGCGCTGGGCAACCTCGGGCGCTTCGACGATGCCCTCGACGCCTACGACCGCGCCATCGAACTACGCCCCGACGACGCACGCGCACACACCAACCGAGGCGCTGCGCTGGGCAACCTCGGGCGCTTCGACGACGCCCTCGACGCCTATGACCGCGCCATCGAACTACGCCCCAACTACGCACGCACGCACACCAACCGAGGCGTCGCCCTGGTCCACCTGGGGCACTCCGACGACGCCCTCGACGCCCATGACCGCGCCATCGAACTACGCCCCGACGACGCACTCGCGCACTACAACCGAGGCGTTGCGCTGGGCAACCTCGGGCGCTTCGACGATGCCCTCGACGCCCTCGACCGCGCCATCGAACTACGCCCCGACGACGCACGCGCTCATACCAACCGAGCTCGTACGCTGGCTAACCTCGGGCAGTACGACGACGCGATTGACGCGCTCGCAGCCGCTCTAGACCTCACGACGGCGTTGGACTTGCTTGCCCAGATCGTGACCGTCTCTTCCGAGATCGCTGCAGGTGGATATGGACAACTACTCCTCGACAAGCTTCTCGGCACGCCTCTCGTTGAGCAGATTGAGCCGCTAATCGTAGCCCTGCGGATGGATCTTGGCGAGGAGATTGAAGTCGCGCAGGAGATAGAGGAAGTGGCGCGAGACATCGTGAAGCAGATCGAAGCGAAGCGGGCGCTCAAGACTGCGGAGGGTGCGTAGACGCGGACGATACGAGGAAACCGTGTAGCGTCGGCGGCTTGCGAAACACACGGCGGGGTGCTTCATTCTTTCAGTCTCGACTGAAACCTCCTCTCAGCCCCTGCCCCGGACGATGGACACGACGCTTACCCCGACCGCGCTCGCCCACCCCGACCACTTCGCCCGCCGCCACAACGCCTCCGATGACGCCGCCGTCCAGGCGATGCTGGACGCACTCGGCGTGGACAGCCTTGAGGCACTCGTAGATACCGCCGTACCGGACGCGATCCGCCTCGGCCGCGCGATGGACCTGCCGCCCGCGCTCTCGGAGCACGCGCTGCTCGCCGAGGCGCAGCGGCTCGCCGACCAGAACGGGGTCTTCCGGTCGTACCTCGGCATGGGCTACCACGGCACGCTGACGCCGCCGGTCATCCTCCGCAACGTGTTCGAGAATCCGGGGTGGTACACGCAGTACACGCCCTACCAGGCCGAGATCGCGCAGGGGCGGCTGGAGGCGCTGCTCAACTACCAGACGATGGTGAGCGACCTCACGGGGCTGGAGATCGCCAACGCGTCGCTGCTGGACGAGGGCACCGCCGCCGCCGAGGCGATGTCGATGTTCTTCGGCCAACTGCGCGGCAGGCGCTCGACGTTCCTCGTCCACGACCGCTGCCACCCGCAGACCATCGCTGTGGTGCAGATGCGCGCGGAGCCGCTCGGCATCAACGTGGTGGTCGCCGACCCAGGTGAGTTCGACGTGACGGAGGACGTGTTCGGCGTGCTGCTGCAGTATCCCGACACCGACGGGCAGATCCACGACTTCGCGGCGCTTGCGGAGCAGGTCCACGCGCAGAAGGCGTTCGTGGCCGTGGCGACGGACCTCCTCGCGCTCACGCTCATCGAGGCGCCCGGCGTGTGGGGCGCGGACGTGGCGGTGGGCAACAGCCAGCGCTTCGGCGTGCCGATGGGCTACGGCGGCCCGCACGCGGCGTTCTTCGCCTGCACGGACAAGTTCAAGCGCAAGATTCCAGGCCGCCTCATCGGCGTGAGCCGCGACGCCAACGGCGACATGGCGCTGCGGATGACGCTCCAGACGCGCGAGCAGCACATCCGCCGCGAGAAGGCGACCTCGAACATCTGCACGGCGCAGGTGCTGCTGGCGAATATCGCCGGGATGTACGCCGTCTACCACGGCCCCGACGGCCTCCGCGCCATCGCCGAGCACGTCCACTGCGCCACCAAGGCGCTCGCCGACGCTGTCACCGCGCTCGGCTTCGAGGTACTCACGACCGACTACTTCGACACGCTGCGCATTCAGACCGGCGACGCCACGGCGACGATTCTCGACCGGGCCGCGACGCAGTTCCGCATCAACCTCCGCGACTTCGGCGACGGCACGCTCGGCGTCGCACTCGACGAGACGGTGACGCTGGACGACCTCGCCGACCTGCTCACCGTCTTTGGCGACGATAAGTCGGACGCAGCGGTCCTGGCTAACAACTACAGCGGGACGTACCAAGGCGCACTG
Source organism: Bacteroidota bacterium (assembly GCA_039208155.1). Taxonomy (GTDB): domain Bacteria; phylum Bacteroidota; class Rhodothermia; order Rhodothermales; family Rubricoccaceae; genus JBCBEX01. Next base: position 4,830 of record JBCCRG010000194.1, read on the forward strand.
CCGCGCACGACGGACTACCTCACGCACCCGACGTTCTCGGCCTACCACGCCGAGCACGAGATGCTGCGCTACCTGAAGCGGTTGGAGAACAAGGACCTCTCGCTCGCGCACAGCATGATCCCGCTCGGCTCGTGCACGATGAAGCTCAACGCGACCGCGGAGATGATGCCGGTCACGATGCGCGGCTTCTCGAACCTCCACCCCTTCGCGCCGGTCGAACAAGCGCAGGGCTACCACACGATGATCGACGAGCTGCACGACGCGCTCTGTGAGATCACGGGCTTCGACGCGGTCAGCCTGCAGCCCAACTCGGGCGCGATGGGCGAATACACCGGCCTCCTCACGATCCGCGCCTTCCACCTGGCGAATGGCGACGCGCACCGCACCGTCTGCCTCATCCCGTCGAGCGCGCACGGCACGAACCCCGCCTCGGCGGTGATGTGCGGCATGGACGTAGTCGTGGTGCAGTCCGACGCCGACGGCAACGTGGACCTCGACGACCTCCGCGCGAAGGCCGACGCCCACGCCGACAACCTCGCGGCGCTGATGGTGACGTATCCCTCGACGCACGGCGTCTTCGAGCCGACGATCAAGGCAATGAGCGCCATCGTCCACGAGCGCGGCGGGCGCGTCTACATGGACGGCGCGAACATGAACGCGCAGGTCGGCCTCTGCCGCCCCGGCGACTTCGGGATGGATGTGTGCCACCTCAACCTGCACAAGACGTTTGCCATTCCGCACGGCGGCGGCGGCCCCGGCATGGGCCCCATCGGCGTGACGGCGGAGCTGGCCCCGTTCCTCCCCGGCCACCCGGTCATCGCCACGGGCGGCGACCAGGCCATCGGCCCCGTCGCGGCAGCCCCCTACGGCAGCGCCTCGATCCTGCTCATCTCGTGGGCCTACATCCGCATGATGGGCGCCGAAGGGCTCACCGAGGCCACGCGCCGGGCGATCCTGAACGCGAACTACATGGCGAAGCGCCTCGAAGGGCACTACGACGTGCTCTACCGCGGCCCCGGCGGCACCGTCGCCCACGAGTTCATCCTCGACACGCGCCCCTTCGGCGAGGCCGGCATCAGCCCCGAGGACATCGCCAAGCGGCTGATGGACTACGGCTACCACGCCCCGACGATGTCCTGGCCCGTGACCGGCACGCTGATGGTCGAACCGACCGAGTCCGAGACCAAAGCTGAGTTGGATCGCTTTTGCGACGCGATGATCGCCATCCGCTCAGAGATCCAGGAGATCGAGTTAGGCGTGGTCGATGCGGAGCAAAGCGCGCTCAAGCACGCCCCGCACACGGCAGCGGTCGTGACCGCGACGGAGTGGGACCGGCCTTACACCCGCGAGCAGGCCGCCTACCCGGCTCCGTGGACGCGCACGGCGAAGTTCTGGCCGACCGTCGGCCGCGTGGACAACGCCTTCGGCGACCGCAACGTGGTCTGCACCTGCCCGCCGATGGAAGCCTACGAGGCGTGAGCGACGTGTGAACGTATGCAGGTGTGGACGTACGGACGTGTGCGTCCGCACCTGCGCACTCATGCGGCTTCCGACACCGGCATCGGCGTTGAGCGCGCGTAGAGCATGTCGTGGGCGAGGTCGCGCTCGCCGGGCCATTCGAGACTGCCGTAGACGACCTTCACTCGGGCGAACGTATCGAGGTCACGCAGCGAGGCGAAGGCAGGCGTATCGAGAAGCGGGGTGGCATCGAACTGACGCTTCTCGCTCGTCGCGAACGTGAGCGTAAGCGTGTGGTCGTCGTGGGGCTCAGCAACCACGAGGAAAGGAGCGTCGTACATCGCAGAGTCCTGTCAGTCGATACGTGTGATGGTGTTGCCAACTGAGGCGTCGGCGTCAGCGTGTGCGGATTCCGTACGATACATCCTCAGCCCGCTTCTAGTCCCATCGCTCGCGTGTATGCTCTGCACCCTCGTCTTCCTGCTTGCTACGGCCGGGGCACCCGACTCCCTCTCGGAGATGCACGGCGTGTGGGTCAACGACAGCACGCACACCGTCACGCACACGCTCTCGACGGA
>JBCCRG010000195.1:0-6842 GCA_039208155.1 Bacteroidota bacterium
CATGACGCGCCTCGCCCCTGTCCTCCTCGCTCTGCTCACGTTCTCCAGCGTCTCGGCCCAGGACGTGCAGCCCTCGGATGCGGAGCGCCCAACCGTCGGGCTCGTGCTCTCGGGCGGCTCGGCGAAGGGCATCGCCCACATTGGCGCGATCCGCGTGCTCGAAGACGCGGGCATCCCCGTGGACGTGGTGGCGGGCACCAGCATGGGGGCCATCGTGGGGAGCCTCTACGCGATTGGGTACACGCCCGACCAGATGGAGGCCATCGTGACGTCGCGCGACTGGACAGGGCTCTTCACCGACGCCGTCGACCGCCGCGAGACGGGGCTGAGCCGCCGCCTGAGCGAGGGCCGGACGGTGCTCGCGCTGCCCATCGAGGACGGCGCGGTGGCGCTGCCAACAGGGCTCGTCGCGGGCCAGCGCATCCTGGCGCTCCTGCAGCGGCTGACGTGGCCCGTCGCCACCGAGCGCGACTTCCGGGCGTTCCCGCGCCCCTTCGCCACGGTGGTCGTGGACGCCGAGACCGGCGACGGCGTCCGCATTGATGCGGGCTCGCTGCCGCTGGCCGTCCGCGGCTCGATGTCGCTGCCCTCGCTCTTCGAGCCGGTCGAAATCGCCGAGCGGCGCTACATCGATGGCGGCTTCGCGCGCAACCTCCCCGTCGAGGACGCCGAGGCGCTTGGGGCCGACGTGCTCATCTGCGTCGATGTCTCTGCGGCCGACACCACCGCCGCCGCGGAGACGACCTTTCTCAACATCCTTGTGGACGCCGCCTTCTACGCTGCCGACCGCGAACTCGTCGCCCAGCGCGCGCGCTGCGACCTCACCATCGACCCGGACGTGAACGGGCTCTCGTCGTTCGACTTCGACGCGGGCCTGGAGTGGGTCGAGCGAGGCGCCGCCGCGGCCGAGGCACAGCGTCCAGCGCTGGACGCCCTCGCGCTGCGGCTGGGCAACCCCAAGCTTCGAAGGCCGCCGCCGCCGGAGGTCGTACCGCGTCGCGTCGAGCGGGTGGAGGTGACGGGCGTTACGGGCGTGGAGGCACGCGTGCTGCGCCGGGGCTTGGAGGAAACGCTCGGCCGCAGCCTCGTCGGCCCCGACGACCTCGACCAGGCCATCGCGCAGCTCTACGCCACGGGCTTCTTCCAGCTCATCACCTACCAGCTCGACGAGGGCGAACGCGGGGGGGTCGTGCTCGCCATCGACGCACGGCCGGAGAACCGCGACCGGCTCGGCTTCGGCTTCCGCTTCGACACCGAGTACGGGGCCGCGCTGCTCTTCGAGCTAACCCTACGCAACCGGCTCGTCTTCGGCAGCGTGACCCAGGTGGAGGTCCGCCTCGGCGACCAGACGCAGCTCCAGGCGCGCTACCTCGCGGGTTTCGGCGGCACCGTGCCGTGGACTGTGGCCGGGCTCGGTAGCTACCTCCGCCTCCCGCTCAACTTCTTCGCGGGCGGCGACCGAGCCATCGCGGCGGGCACGGGGCAGCTACTCAACGCGGGCCTCTACGCCGGGCCGACACTGTTCGGCGACGTGCTGACCGGCGTGGGGCCGTCGCTGACGTACGTGCGCAGCGCGCCCACCGTCGGCGTGGACTCGCTGGTGGCGAACGCCGAGACCTACCTGTCGCTCTCGGGCTTCGCGGTCGCCGACACGCGGGACCGGCCCAACTACACCCGGCGCGGCGTGTACGCCTTCGCCTTCGCCGACTGGGCCCCGGGCACCGGCGCGACGTTCCGACGGGTCGCGGTCAGTGGCGAGGCTGCCGTGGCGCTGGCACCGCAGGTGTCGCTGCTGGGGCGCGGGGCGGTCGTGCAGGCGTGGGGCACGCCGACGGACGACCAGCGCGCCTACCTCGGCGGCATCGAGGTGCCGAGCCTGCTGCCTGGGCGCTTCTATCCACTCTACGGGGCGCAGGACCAGGAATTGGCGGGCGAGGACGCCGTCGTGGGGGCTGCCGGCCTACAGGTCGAGGTCCCCCGCGGCGTGATGCTGCGCGGGCTGTTCGACGCGGGCTGGGCCGGCGACCGGATTGCCATCGGCGGGAACGATTACCGCCTCGGCTACGCGGTGTCGGCAGGCATGCTCACGCTAGCCGGCCCCGCCGAACTCGTGCTCGCGGGCGAAGCGTTCGCAGGCCGACCGCGCCTCCTCTTCCGCTTCGGGCGCACGTTTTGAGCCGCGGCCTGCTCGTTTCCAGACGGGGTCAAGACACGTTATTTCTGGGATTGGCGGAACGCTTCGGGCGTCATCGCCCCGATGCGCTTGAAGAACTTCACGAAATTGGTTGCTTCCGAGAAGCCGAGCGCAAGGCCGATGGCCTCGACGGTGTCGGACGTAGTAGCGAGGAGCCGTCGGGCTTCCAGTCCAACGCGGAGGTCGATGAGACGCTTCGGAGCTTGGCCGCGCGTCCGATGGCAGGCCCGGGCGAGCGTGCGGGGCGTTGTGTCGAGCACGGCGGCGTACCACGCTGGGCTGCGAGAGGTCGCCAGGTGAGCGTCGAGGTGCGTCTCGAAGGCACGGGTCAACGCCTCGTAGCGTTGCGTGGTCACGTCGACGGTCGGCTCTTGCGCGGCCAGGAGGCTGGTGAGCCCCGCCAGCAGCGCGCCGAGAACGTGGGGGGCCACCGCGTCAGGCTGCATCTCCACGGCCTCGGCGTTGAGGTGGCCGAGGTACTCGAGCAGCTGGACGAGTAGCCGGAAGTCGCCTGCCTCCGGCCGCACGACCCGGTCGAGCCGCCTCAGGCGAGCGCTGACAAGGTGGGTCTGCCGGAGCGCGTCGGGCAGGAACATCAGGAGCCGGGCCTCGTGGCGCGCGTCCGCATCGAAGGCGTGCACCTGGTCGGGGCGGATGTGGAGCAGATCGCCAGCGCGGAGCGTGACCCGCTCGAAGTCGACCCAGTGCGTCCCGTGGCCCTCGGTCACGAACTGGACGAGGTGAAAGGCAAGCCGAGTCGGCGCGTAGGGCGAGTGGTTCATCTCACGCGCACGCAGTTCGGACAGGTGCGTCACGTCCACCGCGCTGCTCAGCCCAGACGAGTGGTGAAACGACACCCGCTGGATCGGATGCGTCAGGGTGGGAGACGAGGGGGGCATGGGTACGTCGTGTGGCGTCGGCGTCGCAAAGGCAGGCGGGACGTGGAGGCCAAGACCATGAGGCTAAGATCAGGAGGCCATGAGCCGCCACGCGAGTCTAGCCCGACGAGGACAGCGAGGCAAGCGGGAATCCACGGGAGACATGACTACACACAGTGCAACGTGTCAAAAAATGACCATGGTTTGTCAAACCCTCACCTTTTGAATCAGGTGGGTGCAGTCCCAGCTTTATCGCACTCGCACGCAGCGCTGTGACTCGCGCACGCTACGATCCTGAACGCGAGCAGCCTCACCCCTTCGCTCATGCTTCGCCTTCCTCTCGTGCTCGTCGCAGTGACGCTTCTGCTCGGGGCCTGCCAACCCGAGGCGCCTTCCCGCAATCCCGACGCCGAACCTGAACCCATGACCAACAAAGCAAAAGCTGTAGCCGTCCTCGAAAGTCTGGAAACCGGCGATCCTGAGGCGATCAGCTACATCAACCCCGAGACGTACATCCAGCACAACCTCGGCGTGGCCGACGGCCTCGAAGGCTTTGGCGCGGTGATGCAGAACGCGCCCGAGGGCGGCTTCAAGGCCCGCGTCGTGCGCGCGTTCGAAGACGGCGATTTCGTCTTCACGCACACCGAGTATGACTTCTTCGGCCCCAAGATCGGCTTCGACATCTTCCGCTTCGAGGACGGCCTGATCGTGGAGCACTGGGACAACCTCATCGAGGTGCAGCCGCCCAACCCGAGCGGGCGCACGCAGATCGACGGGCCTACGGAGGTAACCGACCTCGACCAGACGAACGCGAACAAGGCCCACGTCCGCTCCTTCGTCGAGACGGTGCTCATGGGCGGCGACACGAGCGACTTGACCTCGTTCGTCAACCCGACCTACTACCACCAGCACAACCCGGCGGTCGCCGACGGGCTCGACGGGCTAGGCGCGGCGCTGCAGTACTTCGCCGAGAACGGCCTCGTCATGGAGTACGACACGCTGCACACGGTCCTCGGCGAGGGCAACTTCGTGCTCACCGTCAGCGAGGGCCGCTTCGGCACCGGCGAGCCGACCTCGTTCTACGACCTCTTCCGCCTTGAAGACGGCCTGATCGTGGAGCACTGGGACGTGATCGAGACGATCGCGCCGGCGTCCACGTGGAAAAACGACAACGGCAAGTTCGGCTTCTAGCGTCCGTGGATCCGTGGTTCAGTACGTCGGTGGTTCAGGTCTCCCTGGTCCACGGCCGTGCTGAAGCACAGCATTCGCGTACGCGGGTACCACCGAATCAACGCACATCGCTCCGTCTGCAACGCATTCCCCCCAACAACGCATTCCCCCCAACAACGCGTAGAGATTGTCATGGTTATCGAAGTCGCCACGTTCCTGCTCAAGCCCGGCGTCACGCCTGCAGCGTTCCACCCGTACGACCGGGCCGTCGAGGCGCAGCACGTCTCGCAGCAGCCGGGCTTCCTTGCACGCATGTCGGCGGCGAGCGGCGAGGGCGAGTGGCTCGTGGTCGTCCACTGGCGCTCCGTCGAAGACGCCGAGGCGTCGATGGCAGGCTTCGCCGAAGCCCCGGCTGCGGCAGAGTTCATGGCCCGCCTCCAGCCGGACACGATGCAGATGAAGCACTACCGCACCGTGTCGGACGGCTAGCGCAGCGCGAGCGCAGACGCGCTCGAGGTGCACCGCTACACTCAGCAGCCTTCAGTTCCACGTTCTATGTCCCAGAAGCTCGCCAACGCCAAGGCGCTCTACCTCGAAGGCATCCGCGACGGCAACGCCCGCGCCGCCGTCACGCGCTACACCGGCGCGCGCTACACCCAGCACTCCACCGGCGTCCGCGACGGCGTCGAGGGCTTCGTCGAGTTCTTCGAGCCATTCATCGCGCGCAACCCGAAGCGCGACATCCAGATCGTGCGCGGCTTCGAGGACGGGCCGTACGTTTTCGTCCACGCCTACCAAAGCCTCAACGACGGAGACGCCGAGTGGGTCACCACCGACTTCTTTGACACCGACGCCAACGACAAGATTATCGAGCACTGGGATGTGATCGCGCCCTTCACGGCCCAGACGCCCTCCGGCCACACGTCGGTCGATGGCCCGACGGAGATCACCGACCTCGACCAGACCGACGCCAACAAGGCGCTCGTGCGCGCGATGATCGAGGACCTGCTCCTGCCCGGTGGCGACGTGACGAACGCCGCCGCCTACATCGCTGAGGACTACATCCAGCACAACGCCCAGGTGCCCGACGGCCGCGCTGCGTTCGAGGCGCTGCTCACCGCGCCCGACCGTCCGCTGTGGTACGACGAGATCGTGCTGCTCGTCGGGCGGGGCAACTTCGTCGCTACGCTCTGCCGCGCGACGTGGGCTGGGCAGCCCTATGCGCAGGTGGACCTCTTCCGTCTGGCGGACGGGCGCATCGTGGAGCACTGGGACAACGCCGAGCCTGTGCCGCCGCCCGAGGAGACGGTCAATAGCGGGAAATTCTGAGAGGCCGGTCGTCGGAAGAAGGAGGGGTACGGAGTCAGGCCTCCTCGCCGAATCGCTCCGCGAGGGCTTTGTCCTTGACGCGCATCAGATGGGCGTGGGCGTCGTCGGGGTCCGTGGGGACGTCGCCCCAGAAGAGCTCTTCCTTGATCGCGCCGATGGCGGCTTTCTCGCGGCCCTGGAGCGTGCGGATGACGTGCTCGAAGAGCGCGCCGCGCCGGAGGGCCTCGTCCTTCATGGCCATCATGTAGGCGAACGCGGCGTCGTGCTCGTTCCGGATGGCGCCGTCGAGGATGGCCTCGCGGATGTGCTCCTTCACGATGCCGACGGCCACGCCTTCGGTGACGCCGAGCGTCTCCATGATCTCGTGGCCGTCCACGGGCGGCTGGAAGTGGCGCAGGCGGTCCTTCTCCTCGACCTCCGCGAACTTGGCCTCGACGCGGTCGAACGCGTTGAGGTAGCGCCGGACGCGGCGCGGGTTCTTGCTCGTGATATCGGCGCGGACGAGCCGCATGAGCGCGTCGATGCGGTCCCCGGCCTCGAAGAGTAGGCGGCGCACGGCGGAGTCGGTGACCTCGTCGTCCACCAGCGCGACGGGGCGGTGGTGCAGCCGGACGAGTTCGCGGACGTGCTCCAGGCGCTCGTCCATCGGCAGCTTGAGCGCGCGGAAGAGTTTCGGGATGCGCCGGGCGCCCCGGTCCTCGTGCCCGTGGAACGTCCAGCCGCGGCCCCGGATGAAGCGCTTCGTGTCGGGCTTCGCGATGTCGTGGAAGAGCGCCGCCCAGCGCGTCCAGAGCGCCTCGCCCTCGGCGCGCTCGCCCGCGAGACCCTGCTGCTGCTGCAGGTGCGCGAGGTTGTCGACGACCTCGAGGGTGTGGAAGAAGTTGTCCTTGTGCTTGTGCCCGCGCACCTCCTCGACGCCCGCGAGCGCGGTGAGGTCGGGCAGGATGCGGTCGAGGAGGCCGGTGTCGTAGAGGATCTTAAAGCCGACCGACGGCACCGGCGCTGCGAGGAACTTCTGTAACTCGTCCGTGATCCGCTCCTGGCTGACGATGGAGATGCGGTCCGCGTGCTCGCGCATCGCGGCGAGCGCATCGTCGTCCACGCAAAAGCTGAGCTGGGCGGCGAAGCGTGCCGCGCGCAGCATCCGCAGCGGGTCGTCGCTAAACGTCTCGGCTGGGTCGAGTGGCGTGCGGAGGAGACCAGCAGCCAGGTCGCCCAGGCCGCCGAACGGGTCCACGAGTTCACCGAAGCGGCCGTCCTCGTCCAGCGCG
>JBCCRG010000196.1:0-6842 GCA_039208155.1 Bacteroidota bacterium
AAACGGGGGCGACGCCGCAGCGCCGCCCCCGGTCGGTCGAGACGTCAGAGATGGGCCGTCCTACTTCAGCAGCACGACCTTCTCGCGCACGGAGAAACCCGAGGCTTCGTGGCGGATGCGCACCACGTAGGTCCCGCTCGCTTGCCCGCTCAGGTCGAGAGGCACCTCGCGGGTGGCCGAGGACTCCTCGCGGAAGCGGTCGGCGAAGACGCGCTGGCCCAGCAGATTGAACACCTCCACGGCGTAGAAGCCCGCTTCGCCCACCTGGAAGGCCACCGTCGTGGTCGGGTTGAAGGGGTTCGGGTAGATGCCGCGCAACTCGAACGGCCCGGCGGCGAGCGCTTGCGGGTTGGCCCCATCCTGCGCGGCCGTCGTGCCGGTGACCTCGATGTCGTCCACGTAGTAGAACTCCGACGTGACGGTGTTGTAGCCGCGTACGATGAGTTGGAGCGTCGTCCCGCTGAGGCCGTCGAACGTGACCGTCTCGGCAGGACTGTCGCGGAACTCGTTGGTCCGGCGGGCCCACGTCGTCTCCGCGCCGCCGTCGAGGCGATAGGAGAGCTCGAGGTAATCGTCGGGGTCGAGGCCGCCGTCGCCGTCGATGCGGGCGGACAGGTTGACACGGCTGTAGCCGGTGATGTCGATGACCTCGGAGCGCCACACGCCCACGCCCTCGGCTCCGCCGTTGGTCTGGTCGGGGTCGCTGATGAGCAGGCGTCCGCCGCTGACCTCGATGCGGCCCGTCGAGCTGATGTCGCCCCCTTCGAGCGCGGCGGTCCAGGCCGTCGCGCCGTCGTCGCGGGTGGTGCCGTTGCTCTGGCCGAAGTTCTCGACCCACGGCAGTTCGCCCGACACCTGCGTCGAGCCTGTGACCTGGACTTGCTCGAACGTGCCGATGCTGACCACGTTTGCGCCGGTGAAGTCGGTAGCCGTGGAGGCCAGGCCCACGAGCGCGTCCGCCGCCATCGCGATGGTGACGCTGCCCTGGGGCGTCCACGTCTGACCGTCGCCGGAGGTGAAGGCCGTGAACGTGTTGCCAGCGCGGTCGAGGCGGATCCAGATCGGGGCCTCGCCCTCGGTGAGAAGCTGCGAGTCCATGTCCGCGTCGCGGGCCGGGCGTGACTGGAGGTGCAGCCCCTGCGTGGGCGTGACCGCGAGGAAGGCATGCGGGGATCCCCGCTCAAGCGAGGCGCGGATCATAAGGCCAGCCTTCGACCAGTCGAACGGAGCGGCGATGCGGGAGAGGCGCGCGCGGATAGAGCCGTCGCCGGTAAGCGGCTGGTAGGCCCAGTAGAAGCGGTCGGCGGGCCCCCACACGTCACCCGAGCCGGTGACCGAGAAGGAGCTGCCGTTGAAGGTGGCCTCCTCGTCGCCGACGCCGGGACCGACCTGCGCCTGCTGCCAGGGGTTAGGCAAGCCGCCCGGGTCGCTCGGACCGTCCCCGAGGGAGACCTCCGAGAAGGTGGAGGTAGCCGTCACGCCGGTGCGGCTGACGTCGTCGCCGGTGAGCGAGAGGCCCACGAGCAGGCTGTTGGCGAAGTTCAGAGTGATGGTGCCGATTGAGGACCACGTCCCGCCGTCGGGCGACGTGAACGCCTCGAAGGTGCTACCGGTACGGACGAGGCGGATCCACTTCGGCGCAGCGTCGCTGTCGAGGAAACGGTAGGCGTAGGCCCCGTCCGGCGCCCGCCACTCGAAGTAGGTGCCGTCCTGCTTGGTGACCGTGAGATGGAGGTAGGGCGCGTCCACGGCGGTGCCCTGGCGGGCCATGAGGCCGCCGCGGGCGTACTGCGTGCCGCCCGAGAAGGCGTCCATCCGGGCCGTGAGCGTGAACGCCCCGTCCTTCGGCTGGCGGACGAACTGGAACGCGTCGCTGCCCGCCGGGCCGAGTTCGCCGCTGGCGCTGAGCGTGAACGCCGCGCCGTCGAACGTCGTCTCGCCCGCGTCAACGGGGCTGCCGATGTCGCCCGCGACCCACGGGGCCGGGACCTCGCCCGCGAAGTCGTCCTCGTTCTGGTGGCGGATGCGGAGGATCTGGCCCGTGGCGATGTTGATGTAGTGCATCAGCTTCGAGCCGGGGTCGTAGCGGAAGCCGACCACCGCGCCCGTGTTGGTGCTGAAGACCGTCTGGCTCTGGAAGCGGTCCTGGCTGTCGAAGCGGCCCGTCGCCATCCAGCCGTTGGGGTAGTCGGCGTAGAAGAGCACACCCTGGTAGGCGGGCGGATAGCGGTTGCCGGTGTAGAAGTCGCCGATGATGATCGCGTCGCCGCGCAGGCCCGCCGGGAAGGAGTTGGACGGCTGGTTGGTCCAGTAGAGCGACGGGTTGACGGTCTGCGCCTGCGTGTAGGTGTCGCAGCCGTTGGAGTCGGGGTTGGCGCGCTGGTACTCGTCCTGGGCGAACGGCCCCTCGTAGCAGGGCCAGCCGAAGTTTTCACCGCCGTCGCGCGCGACGTTGATCTCCTCCCAGTTGCGCCAGCCCACGTCGCCCATGAAGACGGTGCCGGGGCGGCCTTCGTTGACGTTGCGTGAGCCGGTGCCGGGGCGGATGGTGATGGTGAACGGGTTGCGGAGGCCGTAGGACCACACCTTCGAGACGTTGGCGTTCGGGTCGCCGTTGTAGAACGGGTTCGAGGGGTAGCCCTGTCCGTTGGCGGGGTTGATGCGGAGGATCTTGCCCGCGAGGCTTTCGAGTTGCTGCGAGCGGAACGCGCCGATGTCCTCCGACTCAGGGAGTGGGTCGCCCGGGCCGAAGCAGGCGTCGTAGAGCCCGCCCGCGTCCATCTGCTGGAAGCTCGCCGCGTCACCCGTCGAGACGATCAGCGAGCCATCGTCGGCGAAGCGCATGGCGTCGTTGACGTGCGAGGTGAAGCACGCCGGGACGTTGTCGAGGATGATCCGGCGGCTGGACGTGTTGGCGCGGTCGCCGTTGGCGGTGTAGCGCACGATGCGGCCGAAGCTATCGCGGATGCTGTTGTTGTCCGCGCCGCCACCGGGGTTGACGCTGTAGAAGACGTAGACGTACTGGTTCTGCGCAAAGTTGGGGTCGATCGCGACGCTCGTCATGCCGCGGTCGCCCGAGTTCAGGACTTCGTCGGTGATGCTCAGGAACGGTGTGTTCAGCTTCTGGCCGTTCTTGACGATCATGATGCGCCCCTGCTTTTCCGTGACGAACAGGCGCCCGTCTGGGGCAAAGGCCATGCTGGTCGGACTGGCAAAGGAGGAGGACCCGGCGGCGTTCTCGAGGAAGAAGCCGGACGGGACGCTCTGCGCCAGGGCGGAGGAGCTAGCGAAGGCGACGCCGACCGCGAGGATCAGCGCCGCGAACCGGTAACGGAGCGACATGTGGGGTGAGGGCTTGCACAGGAGGAAGCGGACAGCGCGCGCTGTAGCAACTCGCGCGCCAGAGCCGTTTGCCTCGCCCATTCGGTCACGCTTCGGTTCCGCCTGGCGTCAGCATTGTCTCATCCTGAGCCGCGGCTGTCTCAGACCGCCCTCGCTGTCACGCTTCCGTTCCGATCTGGGAGACCAAACGTGCCGGACCTCACGCGCTGCGCCAGGTCCCAGGTAGGGCAAGGCGCTACTTTGAGCATCGGCGTCACCCGCTCTGCCCCACCGTACCTGCCATGCTCGCTGCGCTTCTTCCGCTGCTCCTCGCCGTGTCGCCCGCCTCAGCGATGACGCCCGCGTCCGACTCCACCGCGTCGCCGGTCCGCGTCGGCGTGGTGGGGCTCGTCCACACGCACGTCCACTGGATCCTCGGGCGCGAAGACCGCGGCGACATCGAGATCGTGGGCATCGTGGAGCCCAACCGCGACCTCGCCACGCGCTACGCTGCGCAGCATGGCTACCCGATGGACCTCGTCTACGCGGACCTCAACGCGATGCTCGATGCTGCGCAGCCGGAGGCACTGACGGTGTTCACGACGATCAAGGACCACCGCGCCGTTGTCGAAACCGCCGCCGCGCGAGGCATCCACGTGATGGTGGAGAAGCCGCTCGCGATCAGCCTCGCCGACGCCCGCGCGATGGCCGAGACTGCCGAGCGCGCCGGCATTCACCTGCTCACGAACTACGAGACGACGTGGTACCCGAGCGTCCACGAGACGCAGCGCCGGGTGGACGCAGGCGACCTCGGCCCGCTGCGCAAGATCGTCGTGCACGACGGGCACCAGGGGCCGCAGGAGATCGGCGTCAACGCGGAGTTCCTCGACTGGCTCATCGACCCGGAATTCAACGGTGCGGGCGCGCTCTTCGACTTCGGCTGCTACGGCGCAGGCCTCGCCACGTGGCTCCTTGGCGGACAGCGTCCTACTTCGGTGACGGCTGTCACGCAGCAGATCAAGCCGGAGGTCTACCCGCTGGTTGACGACGAGGCAACGATTATCCTGACCTACCCCGAGGCGCAGGCCATCGTGCAGGCGTCGTGGAACTGGCCGTTCAACCGCAAGGACATGGAGGTCTACGGCCGCAGCGGCACCGCCCACGCCGACGACGCGACCACGCTGCGCGTCCGCCTGGAGGGCGAGGAGACCGAGACGCGCACCACCGTCGCGCCGCTGCCCGTACCGCACGATGATCCGTTCGCGTACCTCGCGGCCGTCGTGCGCGGAGAAGTCGAGCCGGGCACCGACCTCTCGTCGCTGCCGACCAACCTGATCGTGATGGAGATCCTCGATGCGGCGCTCCGGTCGGCGCAGACGGGCGAGACGGTGGTGTTGGAGTAAGTCAATGACACAGCACCTCTGGTCGATTCGGCGTCCCAGCACATGTTGCGTATCGCGTGTTGCGTATTGGATCGGGGTAGCCCGTCTCGTTCTAGCGGGCTCAACACGCAATACGTAACACGCAACACATCTTGGCTGACACGTCACGCCTCCGGTAAGGACTAGCGCACAGCGCGGGCAAGCCCGCACGCGAACACGGTCCAGACTTCGCCAAGTCGTCACGGCTGAGGCGCATCCTGGACGGGATCGCCCGGTTGATTTAGGCTGCAACCACGGATGGAACGACGGCGCAGGGTGCGTCGGTGTTCTCTCTGGCCTGGGTTCGACGCCCCCGAAACGGGGCGCACCGGCACCTGGAACACCACGCATACCCATGACGACGCCCCCTTCCGACGCGCCCACCACGGGCGCGCCCGCCGCTGCTACGGCCATCTCTGACACAGCCATCACTGATGCGCCTGCGCTCGACCATCCCGAGGGCGTAGCCTCGCCGTTTGCGGCGCTCGGCCTCGCCGACGACCTCGTCGCGGCGCTCGACTACGTCGCCCCGACGCCCATCCAGTCGGCGCTCATCCCCGTGCTTCTCGACCGGCGGGACGCCATCGGGCAGGCGCAGACGGGAACCGGCAAGACGGCCGCCTTCACGCTGCCGACCGTCCAGCAGATCGCTGAAGCGCGCGCGGAGACGGACCAGCAGGCCGTGCGCCTCCTCGTCCTCGTCCCGACGCGCGAGCTCGCCACGCAGGTCTCGACCGCGGTCTACACCTACGGCAAGCCGCTCGGCCTCGCCGTGCTGCCCATCTTCGGCGGCGCGCCCTACCAGCGCCAGATCAAACGCCTCCGCCGGGGTGTCGACGTCGTGGTCGGTACGCCGGGGCGCCTGCTCGACCTCATCAGCCAGGGCGCGCTCGACCTCTCGGCCGTGCAGACGGTCGTCCTTGACGAGGCTGACGAGATGCTCTCGATGGGCTTCGCCGACGACCTCGAAGCGATCCTCGACGCGACGCCTGCCGAGCGCCAGACGGTGCTCATCTCGGCCACGATGCCGTCGGGCATCCGCAGTCTCGCCAAGAAATACCTCAACGATCCCGAGGTCTGCCAGGTCAAGCACTCCGCCGAGACGGCCTCGAACATCGAGCACCGGCACTACCTCGTTCACGCCCGCGACAAGCCCGGCGCGCTCGTCCGCCTCCTCGACACTGAGATCATCGAGAGCGCGCTCGTCTTCGTGCGCACGCGTGCCGAGACGACGCAGGTCGCGCAACTCCTCCAGGACCACGGCTACGCTGCCGAGGCGCTTTCCGGCGAGATGTCGCAACCGGCCCGCACCGACGTGCTCCGCCGCTTCCGCGCGCAGCAGATCACCGTCCTCGTCGGCACCGACGTGGCCGCGCGCGGCCTCGACATCGACCACATCTCGCACGTCGTCAACCTCGATCTGCCGTTCGACCCCGAGGTGTTCGTGCACCGCGTCGGACGGACGGGCCGCGCTGGGCGCTCTGGTACGGCGCTCACGCTCGTGACGCCGAGCCAGCAGGGCGCGCTCAAGGGCATCGAGCGGGCGCTGAAGCACGACATCCCCCGCGCCACGATCCCGACGGTCGAGGAAGTCGAAGCTGCCCGCGACGCGGCGCTTGTCCAGAAGCTCGACGGCCACCTCGCCGCGGTTCAGGACCACGGAGCGCGTAGCCGTAAGCTTGTCCTCGACCTCGTCGCCGCCGGGCACGACCCGATGGACGTCGCCGCCGCCGCCCTCGCCCTCGCTGGGGCCGACACCGAGCGTCCGATCCCGGAGGTTGGCACGGTGAAGCCGCGCAGCCACCGCGACCAGCGTTCGAACCGGCGCAATGATCGCCGCGACGACCACCGCTCGCGCGGACCGCGTCAGCGTCCGTCCCCGCAGGCGCAGGAGGAGGGCATGGTGCGCCTCCAGATCAGCGCGGGCAAGCGCAACGGCGTACGCCCAGGCCAGGTCGTGAGCGCCCTCGCCCGCACGGCCGACATCCCCGGCAAGACGCTCGGCCGCATCACCATCGACTACGGCACAACCTACGTGGATGTCCCCGAGGAGCACGTCGGGGCTGTGCTCGCGCAGGACAGCTACCGCTTCGGCAAGCG
>JBCCRG010000197.1:0-6828 GCA_039208155.1 Bacteroidota bacterium
CAGCGGGCTCGCCCTCGCGCTCGGGAGCCTGGCCTACGACCTCGGGCTGCACCCGCAGGTCTTCACCTACAACCCGGTCTTCGGCGGCGTCCTCGGGCCGATCTACGACGAGGAGTTGGCCGTTCGCCCCGGCCTCTTCTGGGCGAAGGCGCTGACTATCACGCTGGCGGCCTGGCTTGTGTGCCTCGGCGCGTGGCTGCGCGCTTTCAGCGTAGCAAGCTCCCCTCCTGGACAGAGCCTTGCCCCCGCTCAGGCGGGGGAGGGGCTGGGGGTGGTTGACCAGCCAGGCGTTGACCTGCAGGAAAGCCGCAGTCGCTTCATGCGTGCAGGTGCGTTCCTGAGCCTCGTCCTCGCGACGGGCGCCCTGTTCGCCCCGCGCCTCGGCATCGTGACGACCTACGCGGCGCTCGAACGCGGCCTCGGTGGGCACCTCGCGACGGAGCACGTCGATCTCTTCTACGATCCGACCTCGCTCGACGACGAGCAAGCCTGGCGGCTTGGGCAGCGTCACGAGTTCCGCTACGCGCAGCTTCGCGAGGCGCTCGGCGTGGAGCCGCAGCAGCGTATCCAGAGCTTCGTCTACCCGGACCCCGATACCAAAGCGCGTCTCACGGGTGCAAGAAACACGAGCGTCGCGCCCGTCTGGCTCGCGACGCCGCAGGTGCACCTCCTCGAAGACCGCATCGAGGCGTCGCTGGCGCACGAGCTGGCGCACGCCTTCTCCCGCGAGTTCGGCGGCATTCTCAACGCGTCGTGGTCGATTGGGCTGGTGGAGGGCCTGGCCGTCGCCGTGGAGCCGCCGGACGGGCTGCCGGATCCGACGGCGCAGGTCGCCGCCGCGCTCCGCATCGCTGCCGACAATGATGGTGTGGGGCTGGGCACGAGCGCGGAGGAACTGGCGGAGGCCGTCGTCCAGACGCAGACGCTGGCAGGCTTCTGGGGCGGACGCGCGGCGGTGTCGTACACCACGATGGGCGCGTTCGTCCGCTGGCTCCTCGACACGTACGGGGCCGAGCCGGTGCGCGCCGTCTACCCCTCGCTCGACTATGCCGCCGCGTTCGGCGTCCCGCTCGACACCCTGGCGATGCAGTGGGCGAAGCACATCGAGGCGCAGCCGCGCGACACGCTCGCCGAGGCCGTCGCGGCATTCCGGTTCGTGCAGCCGTCGCTCTTCGAGCGGGCCTGCCCGCACCACGTACCCCGCTTCGTTCGGGCCCTTCGCGACGCTGAATCCCTGCTGATTGAGCTTCGCAACGAACCCAATGCCGACCTGGCTGAGGTGCGCGAGTACCTCACCGAGGCGCTCGACGCTGAGCCGCACTACCCGCCCGCGCTCTGGCTCTGGGGCGCGCTGCAGATCGCAGCGGGCCGCGAGGCTGCGGTGGTCGAGGCCATTGAGCAGGCGATGGACGCCGACTCGCTCCTCGCGCAGAGCACGCAACTCAAGATCCGCATGGCCGACGCACACGCCGCTCAGGGCGACTCCGTCCAGGCTGCCCGCTTCTACGCCCGCGCGGATAGCCTGTTGCCGCCCTACGCCGAGCGCAGCCGCGCCGTCCTTACCCTCAAACGCCAGGCTTCACCCGAGGCCGTCCGACGTTTCGTGCAGCCCTACGCCCAGGTCGAGGCCGCGACCGCGTTGGAGGCCCTCGGTGAACCTGCGATGGCCGCGATCCAGTGGGCCCAAGCCGACGCGTTCGGCCGCGCCATAGCAGCCTTGCGCACGGTCGATCCCGATGACCCGACCCTCGAACGCACCCGTCTCGTCTGGCTGGCGAGCTACGCCACACGCGCGGGGCAGTACGCTGAAGCTGCCGAGGTCGCCACGCAAGCCGAAGCCGCGTTCCGCGCTGCGGATCAGCCCTGGCAGGCCAACTTCTGGGCCGACCGTGCAGCGTTCAATCGCTGGCTCACCACCCGGCGATAAGGCTCGGCCCGCCTCCATCAACGACCAGCAACCAAAACCCAACGACGCGTGCGCGGCTCCGAAGTCCGAGGCGAGCGCCGCGCCACCACCGCGTGCGCCCCTACTTCTTCCGCGCCACGATGAACTTCGCGAGCCCGAGCAGCGCCGTCCGTGCCTCCGACTCCGGGAACGTCCGGAGGTCCGCGATGGCCTCAGCGGCGAGGGCTTCCATGCGAGCGCGGGCATAGGCCACGCCGCCGTGGTCGTAGACGAACTGCACGACGCGGTCCACGTCGGCGCGTGACTTCTTGCGGCGCTTCACGAGCTTGCGGATCGCCTTCGCCTCGCGCGGGTCGGCCTGGCTGAGCGCGTGGATGAGCGGTAGCGTGAGCTTGCGCTCCTGCACGTCGTTGCCGAGCGGCTTGCCCACGTCCACGTCGCCGTAGTCGAAGAGGTCGTCGCGGATCTGGAAGGCAAGGCCGAGCGTCTCGCCGACGTGGCGTAGGCGGGCAACGGTGGCCTCGTCGTCGGTGACGCTGATCGCGCCGCAGGCGAGGCAGGCCGCGATGAGGCTCGCGGTTTTGTCGCTGATGATCTGGAAATAGATCGCCTCGGTGGTGTCGAGGCGGCGGCTGTGCTCGAGCTGGCTCAACTCGCCCTCAGCCATGCGGCGGACAGCGTCGGATACGGTGTGGAGCAGGTCGTAGTCCTTCGCGTCGAGCGCGAGGAGGAGGCCGCGGCTGAGGAGGTAGTCGCCCAGCAGCACGCCGACCTTGTTCTTCCAGAGGGCCTTGATCGAGAACACCCCGCGCCGGGTCTCAGCGTCGTCCACCACGTCGTCGTGGACCAGCGTGGCCGTGTGGAGCAGCTCCACGAGCGCCGCGCCCCGGTAGGTCGTCTCCGATACCTCGCCGAGCAGGCGTGCCGCGAGGAGCACCAGGATCGGGCGGATCTGCTTGCCTTTGTGCTTGAGGACGTACTGCGTGACCTTGTCGAGCAGCCACACGTCCGACTTCATCGCGGCGCGGAAGTGCTGCTGGAACGCCGCCAGGTCAGCCTCGATGGGCGCGCGGATCTCCTTGAGCGAAAGCGCGGGTGTCTGCGCGAGCAGCACAGCCGGGTCCGAGGGGGCCGCGGTGTTGGTGGAAAACGTCGTCGCCAGGGTGGGGGGGGCGAGCGTGTCGGGCATGGAGCGCCTCAGCGGCCACTTTCAGTTTGGATTGAAAGAAAGTACGCTACACCCGTCTGCCGGTTGCGGCACAGGCGGTCATCTGGAGACGCGAGCCGTGAAGTTGACGAGGAGCCTATTCTGTGCGTGCGCGACCCTCCCACACAGCCTAGCCCCGCCATCTATGCCTAGCCCCCCGCAACCCAGGGAGCTCTCTATTCACCGGGCTACCCACGACGACCTCGAAGCCTTGGCCGTTCTGTTCGACGCATATCGGCAGTTCTATCGCCAGCAGTCAGACCTGGAAGGCGCACGTCGCTTTCTGCACGCCCGGCTGGACGCGGAAGACTCCGTCATCTTGCTCGCGAAAAGGGGAGCGGAGGAGACGCCAGTCGGGTTTACGCAGTTGTATCCGTTCTTCTCCTCGGTGCGGATGCGGCGTCTTTGGGTGCTAAACGACCTGTTCGTAGCCGCGTCAGCCCGGCGGATGGGCGTGGCGCGAGCCCTTATGGACGCGGCCCACACGTTTGCTGCGGAGACGGGAGCCGCAGGCGTCCAGCTTGCCACCGAGCGCACGAATCACGGTGCGCAAGCGCTCTACGACGACCTCGGCTATGTCCGCGACGACGACTTCTGGACCTACGAGTTTGGCCTGGACGTGTGACCCCCACTCCAATCCCCTACGACAACCTCCGCGTGTGATGACATCCTGGCGCCGAACGAACAACCGAGCCAAGCGCGATCTCCACTACCTCAACCGGGACGGCATGGTCGCGTGCAATCCGCGTGACGTAGAGGCGGCGCATCGGGCGGAGGTGGAAGGCATCGCCACGACGGACGCGGCTGCGGTGACGTGCAAAAAGTGCTGGGCTGTGATCCGCGCGAGCGGAGGACTGTACCAACGCCCAGATCCCTACGCGTAGCACAAGTGCGTGCCATGGGGAAGAGGGCAACCTCCTCGGAAATACCATGCCTCAACTTCCAACGACGCTGGACCAGCTTCAGCAGGCTGTACGGCAGGGCCGTCGCTTCAAATACCTGTTCTTCTGGGGACACAAGCCGCGCTCCGACGGCCAGATCGACAAGGCGTGCCTGTCGCAGTGGTACGACGCGCCCTTCACCGTGGACGGTCAGCGCTATCCCACAGCGGAGCACTTCATGATGGCGGAGAAAGCGCGGCTGTTCGGCGACGACGACGCCTACGCTCGGATTCTGGACGCTCCGCATCCGGGCGCAGCGAAGAAGTTGGGTCGACAGGTGAGAGGCTTCGACGAGGCGACGTGGCAGCAGGCTCGCTTCGACGACGTCGTGCGTGGTAACGTGGCGAAGTTCGAGCAGAACGAGACACTGGGCGACTTCCTGCGTGGCACCAAGGCGCGGGTGTTGGTGGAGGCGAGCCCCCGCGACCGCATCTGGGGCATTGGCTTAGCCGCCGACGACCCGCGTGCCTCCAAGCCGCTCGCCTGGCGCGGTCAGAACCTCCTCGGCTTCGCGTTGATGGGGGTACGTTCCCGGCTGCTGTAGACCCGTTGCCAAAGCGGAGCGTTGCCTCTATCTCTGGATCGAAAAGGGATAGGGTGCGTTGTCGAACGCCAACACACAATCACCGCTCCATGTCAGCGCTCCCCTCGGCTAAGCAAGCGACCCTCGATCTCGTCGGACGGCTCGACGAGGACGTGACGTTCGAGGACATCATCTACGAACTCTACGTGCTCGAAAAAATCCAGCGAGGGATGAAGGATGCCGAGGAGGGTCGTGCCGTCTCACACGCGGAGGCCAAAGAGCGGCTGAGCCGGTGGCTGACGTAGTCTGGACGGAGGAAGCACTCGACGACCTCGACGCTATCGGTGTCTATCACGAGCGCACGTCGCCCGCGTATGCGCGATCAACGGTTCAGCGGCTATACGAATCAGTATCGAGATCGTTGTCGTGTTGCACAGCCGCCAAGACGTGCGGCGCAAGTTCCGCGAGCGAAGTGGGGAGGCATAGCCGTCAAAGCAAAGCGGGAGCCGCCCGAAAGCCGCTCCCGCTTGGGGATTCCGAACAGTGCTGTTGCTACCCCTGCAGCCGCGTCTCGACGCGGTCGAGGAGGTAGTCCTGCAACGGCTCGACCTTGATCTCTTCGAGGACCTCGCCCGCGAAGGCTTGCAGGAGCAGCGCTTCGGCCTGGCGCTTGCCGATCCCGCGCGCTCGGAGGTAGAACAGCGCCTCGGCGTCGAGCTGGCCCGTGGCGGAGCCGTGCGAGCACTTCACGTCGTCGGCGTAGATCTCGAGCTCCGGCTTCGCGTAGTTGCGCGCGTTGTCGCTCAGGAGGACGGCCGCGCTCTGCTGGTAGGCGTTGATGCGCTGGCTGTCGCGGCGCACGAGCACGCGGCCGTTGAAGACGCCCATCGCCTTGTCGGTGAGGATGCCCTTGTAGAGCTCGTTCGACTCGCAGTCCTCGGCGGCGTGGTCGAGCGTCGTGTGGTTGTCGACGTGTGCCTGCCCCTGGGCGACGTAGAGGCCGAGCAGGTGCGTGTCGCAGAAGGGCGCGCCGGGCAAGAGCGCGAGGTTGTTGCGCACGAGGCTGCTCGCGAGCGTAACTGTGATCGTGGAGCAATAGGAGTGCGTCTCCTGCACGAACTGGCTCGCGCGGATCTGCGAGGCGGCGTCGCCCTCGTCCTGGATGAGGTAGTGGTCGAGCGAGCCGTGCTCCGCCACATAGGCTTCGACGGCGTAGTTGCCGAGCGTCTTTGCCCCTGAGGTGGTGCTCACCTGCGACTCGATGATCGTCGCCTTGGCTTCTTCCTCCACGACGAAGAGGTGGCGCGTCTGGATGACCGCATCCGTGTCGGCATCGATGACCGAGATGATGTGGATCGGCTTCCCCAGTTCGACGCCCGCCGGGACGTGCACAAAGATGCCGTCCTGGTCGAACGCGGTGTTGAGCGCGGCAAAGGCGTCGTCCTCGATCTGGAGGTGGCGGCCGTAGTGCTGCGCGACGAGGTCCGGGTAGTCGTGGAATGCCTCGCGGAGCCCTTCGAGCGTCACGCCCTTTGGCAGCGCATCCCAATCAGAGAGCGCTTCGACATAGACGCCGTTGACGACGACCATCGTGTAGGCATCCAGGTCGGGGATACGGAACGGGTCGAGGTCGGCCCCAACGAGGCGCGTGTCGTCGGTGAAGTAGGGGAAGGTGTAGCCGTGGCGCAGCGCGCGCTCGACGTTGGTGTACTTGTACGCCTCGCGGATTTTTCGGGCGGAGCGCTTGTTCGGGACGCCGAGCGTCTGGAAGGTCTCGAACGCCTGGCGGCGGAGCGCCTTCACGCGGTTGGGCGTGCCGTTGGTGCCGCGGAGCGCGTAGGCCTTTTCGTAGGCCTCGACCGCGCGCTCGGCAAACGGCATGGTGGTAGAGAGGACAGGAGGCTGCATGAGAAGTGCGAACGTTTAGAAGTGTGAACGTATGGACGTGGGGTGCGCAGGCCGACGTTCACACGTCCATACCTGCACACGTCCACACTTAAGCCGGAACGGCGACTTCTTGCTTGATCCAGTCGTAGCCCTTCGCTTCGAGCTCCAGGGCTAGCTCCTTGCCGCCCGACTTCACGATGCGGCCGTCGACGAGGACGTGCACGTAGTCCGGCTGGATGTAATTCAGGAGCCGCTGGTAGTGCGTGATCAGGAGGAAGGCGCGGTTCTCCGCGCGCAGCTTGTTCACGCCGTCCGACACCACGCGCAGCGCGTCGATGTCGAGGCCCGAGTCGGTCTCGTCGAG
>JBCCRG010000198.1:0-6824 GCA_039208155.1 Bacteroidota bacterium
GAGCCTGCGTGCGGACGGTCGCTGGAAGTAGGCGGGCTCCGGCGCGAGGGCATAGCGCTCTACCAGGCCGGGCGCTATGTCGAGGCCGTGCCCGTGCTGGAGAACGCACTCCTGGCCAACGAACTCGTCGCTGGTCGTGACCACATCCGCACCATCCAGTTGCTCGCGGACCTGGCGAATGTGTACCAGGACCGGGGCGACCGTCCACGCGCGGCGGTCTACCTGGAGAAGGCCTACGCTCGGATGGGAGGCCGTCCCGAGGCGTACGGGCGGACGGGAGCCATCGCGCTGAACAACCTCGCGCTCGAGCGCTACCGGCAGGAAGACTACGCCGAGGCCGAGCGGCTCCTCACCGAGTCCGTGCGCCTGCTGGGCCTCAACGACGGGACGCCGACGCAGCAGGCGAGCCTGCTCGTCAACCTGGCGTCGCTGCGGCGGCAATTGAATGACGCGAAAGGAGGGGCAGCAGCCTTGTCCCAGGCACTCCGTCTCACCCGCGCGGACGAGGGCCGGACGGATCGGGTCGCGCGGCTGCTCATGCTCATCGGCCGCGAGTATGCCCTGATCGACCACGCGGCCACCACGGCGGTCTACGACGAGGCCATCGTGCTCGCGGACAGCCTGCGGCAGGCGGAGGCCCTCAACCTGCCCGACCTCATCTACCTCTACAAGCAAACCGGGCTGTACTACGCAGCCAACTTCGACGATGCGGAGAGTCAGCGACGAGGCCAGACCCTCGTGCTGAAGGGAGCCGCCGCGCACCTGGACCTGCTGCTGCAGAACCTCAACCAGCCGCAGGCCGACCTCCAGCACCTCCTCCGCGAGCGCGACCTGGTCGATCTCTTGCTCAGCTTCGCGCGCGACCCGGACGTGCTGCCCGAGGCCTACACCTACCTGGCCCGCTGGAAAGGCTTGCTGCTCTTCGCGATCCGGCAGCAGAGCCTCGCGATGCGCCCCGCCGAGGAGGAACGCGTCTACGGCGACGCCGTCTGGCAGATCGAGGCGCTGCGTGAGCAGCTCGTCGCGTGGCAGCAGCGGGCGACGATGGACGACGAGGCCGCGTGGCTGGCCGAGCAGCAGGCGCTCGTCGCGCGCAAGAATGCGCTGGAGCGTGACTTGCTCCGCTCGGTGGCGCTGAGCGACGAGGCGGACCCGCTGCCGCACCCAGACCGCCTAGCGGAGCAACTCGCCCCCGACGAGGCGCTGCTCGACGTCTACCGGTACTACGACTACAGCGACGAGCGGGAGCACTACGCGGCGCTCGTCGTGACGGGGCAGGAGCCGCCCGTGTTGCTGCTGCTCGGCGAGGCCGCGGTGCTCGATCAGCACCTCGCGACGTGGCGCGCGGAGGTACTCGCGCAACGGGACGCCGCCGACACGTGGGCTACCCTGACCGAGACGCTCTGGAGCCCTGCGCGCGCGGCGTTACCGGCGGCCGTTCGCAAGCTGTGGGTGAGCCCCGACGGGGCGCTCGGTCGCCTCCCCTGGTCACGCTTTGCCGACGACGAGGCTGGGGAGCCCCTGCTGATCGCCCAGGTCGACGCGCCGCGTGAACTGGCCGGGCTGCTCACCCAGCCGCCAACGTCTGGCGCAGCGACAGGAGGCAGCCAGGGCCGCGTCCTCCTCGTCGGCGACGTCGATTTCGGCGATGGGGGGACGCCCTTCGCGCCGCTTCCGGGGACGGCCCGCGAGGTGGCGGCCCTCGAAGCGCTCGCGCGGCGGGAGGGCGTGCGGCCCGTCGTGCTCGTGGGCGACGCCCCCGACAAGATCGCGCTCACCGACCGCCTCGATGCCTACCCGTACGTCCACCTCGCCACGCACGGGTTCTTCTGGGCGTCGGCGGCGTCGCTTTCGGAGAGCCGGGCGGAGGCGCGGAGCGGGAGCCTCGGCGGTGCTGAAGAAGCAGAGACGGGTGCGATGCCGGACACCGCCACGCGGCTCCCCCTGCTGGAGAGCGGCCTCGCCATCGTAAACGCCAACGCGGGGGCCAACGGCCTCTTCACCGCGGAAGAACTGGTCGGCCTCGACCTCTCGGGCGTGGAGGTGATGGTCCTCTCGGCCTGCGACACGGGGCGTGGGGCCGAGGTCGCTGGACAGGGCGTGCTCGGCCTCCGCGCGGCCCTTGCGACTGCGGGCGTGCGGACGCTGCTCTTGAGCCTCTGGCCTGTCCCCGACGCCTCGACGGCACTGCTCATGGAGCGGTTCTACGAAGGCCTCTGGAGCGACGGTCTTGCCCCCGCTGAAGCCCTGCAGCGGGCCCAGGCTGCCCTACGGGCCGATCCGCGCTACGCCGCGCCCGTCCACTGGGCGGCGTGGGTGCTCGCAGGCGAAGGGTGGTGAAGTCCGGAAGTGCCATCGCGTTCTGACTCGACCTTCGAAGCCGGACTTGCGTGCGAACGTGTGGAGGTATGAACGTGTGAACGTGACGGTCCTCCACACCGTATCGCCCTACGCGGGACTTCGTCTAGAGCCGCGACCAGCCGAGATCGTCAGGCTGTGCTGGCCCCCAAGCTGCATTTTGAGTTCTCCCCCTAGACAGAGCCTGCCCTCGCGAACGCGGGGGAGGGGACAGGGGTGGTTGACCGTGATGGCACAGACCATGACAGGGTGAAGCTGTCAGGGCACTAGCCCGCTAGCGTAGCCAGGGTGGGACCATCGGCGAGGGTGCCGCTCACGAGGATCGCGTGGCCTGCGAAGAGGTCACCGTCGTCGTACCAGCACTCGAACGCGCCGTCGGGGGCGCACGCAATGGTTTCGAGCGTCATCCGGGCGACGAAGGCTTCGGGCGTGTCCTCGGTGTCTCCGTCCAGGCGCCAGCCTCCGTCCCAGATGTCGTAGAGCGTGGCCGCGCAGGCGTCGAGGCGGGTCTTCCAGGTGGTCTCATCAGCCCAGAGTTGCTCCGCAGTGTGGAGCGCAGGCGCGAAGTAGTCGGCGTCAACGCGACCGCGGAGGCCTCGGCTGAGCGTGAGACGCACCGTCGCCCCGTTCCACGTGGCCGTGCCCTCCATCCAGTCGAGCTGCTGGTTCTCGGCGAGGGCGCCGAAGCGGTCCGACTCGAGGGTCATGGGGCGGCGGAGCTCGTCGGCGAGATCGAGGAGGTCGTCGTCGGCGTGCTCGAAGCGGTCGCCGAGGCCGAGGTCGTCGAGGAAGACGGCGCGCGTCTCGTCGCCGGAGAGGTAGACGGTGAGCCGCACCTGGCTGCCGGGCGGGGCATCGGCGCTCCAGGGGTGGCCCTTCGGGACGGCGCGCAGGACGGTCAGCGGGCGCTCCATGAGCGGGCCGTCGGCGCTCCGCCACGCCGCGAGGCTGAACAGGTGGGTGAGGTAGCCCTCTTGCACGGTGGCCCCCTGGCTGCGCATCGAGACGAGGCCCTGCACGACGATGGGCTCCGCCGAGTAGGTCGCGTCCGAGACATCGACGTCGGTGAGCGTGGCTAGGTTGGGGGGGTGGTAGGCGGCGCGCATGGCAGCGTCATCGGGTGGTCGCGGGGCGGTGGCGTCAGCGGCCCGAGGCACCGAGGCGGTTGCCGATGGTCCCCGTGGCCCACCGGAAGGTAGCGTCGGCCTGCAGGACATCGATCTGGGCGGCGATGCGCTCCTCGCGGGCCTCGGCGAAGGCCTGCTCGCGCTGGTTGACGAGGAAGAGCGTGCTCTCGCCGAGCTCGAAGCGCCGCTGCTCGGCCTCCTGCAGGCGCTGGGCGAGTTCCACGCGGCGCTCGGCGGCGGATACCCGAACCAACGACTGCCGCAGCGCGACGAGCACAGCGTCCACGTCGGCACGGATAGCCCGCTGGGCGAGGTCCTGCTCGAACCGCAGCGATTGCATCTCGATCTCGGCGCGCGCCACCTCGCTGCGCCCGCTTCGAAAGAAAAGGGGCTGGTCGATCTTGAACCCGAGCTTCACGTCGGTGACGCCGAGCGGGTTGTCGTCGTAGGACACGACCTGCGCCTCCAGCCTGAGGTCGGGGCGGAGCTGCTCGCGGGCGAGGCGCTGCTCCACCTCGACCTGCCGCTGCTCCAGCGCGACCTCGCGCAACTCGGGGCGCTCGGCCAGCGCCGTCGCCACGGCCTGTGCGGAGTCGGGCTCGACGGGCAGCGCCGGAAGCGCGGGTGCGGTGTAGCGCGACGCCTCGGGTGTGCCGTTCTCGTCCCACAGAAACACGACGAGCTTGACGCTCGCCTGCTCGGCCTTGCGGACCGCCTCAGCCACCTTGCCCTCTCGGCTAGCGACAGCCAACTCAGCCTCGACGCTGTCCACCGCAGCCGTCTCCCCAGCGCGCGCCTGCCGCACGACGAAGTCGCGCCGCTCGGTGGCCAGCACCAGCAGCTCGCGGTTGATCTGCAGCACCTCCTGCGCCTCGACCCACGACCAGAAGGTTTGCGTGGCCTCCAGCAAGAGCAGGTTTTGCCCGCGCGTCTCGAACGCCTCGGCGAGGCGCGGTTCGAGACGCGCCGCTTCGAGCGTCGCCCGGCGTTTGTTGGTGCCGAACCCTTGCAGCGGCGAGAACGAGAGGCCAAAGCGCGCCTCCCCCGCCGCCGACGTGCTCACCGACGGGTCGATGCTCGACCCTAGCCCGCGCCGGTAGTCGACCACCAGGCTCGGGCTCATCGGCAGGTCGAACGGGAGCGCCACGCCGCCGCGCAGGACGTTGAGCTTGTCGGCGGCGTCCTCGGTCTTGTACTCGTAGCCAGACAGGAGCACGGGGTCGAAGCCGCCGCGGGCGTCGAGGAGGTCGGCCTGGGCACGGTCGGAGGCCAGGCGCAGCGACCGCGCCGCCGGATTAGTCCGCACTACCTGATCGAGGAACGCGTCGAGCGTGAGCACGGGGCAGTCAAGGCCTGGTTCACAGGGCACGCCGGGGCGTACCTCGTCCTGCGCAAGCGCTGACGAACTGCTGAACAAGCTGAGCGCGAGCAGGAGGCTCATCCAGCCTCCCCACGCCCTACATCCTGCGCCCCACAGGCCGTCTAGGACACGGTGCATCGACATGCTACAGCGGTGATGGGGCATGGACTCCAGGACGACCTACTCTCGGACGGGGATTTCCGGCGGGAGGCCGTTCATACGGCGCCAGATCTCGTAGCCGAGCGTGACGTCGGAGAGCATCACCCAGCCGGTGACCGACGAGCCCTGGCGGAGGTAGCTCCGGCTCGGCCACGCGGGCAGCCCGCCGGTGGTGTCGGGCACCACGAGGAGACGGTAGCGGCCCATCCCGTCGTCTACGGGGTCGATGACGCGCACCGTGCCGGTGAAGATGCCGATCGAGACGCCCGGGAAGCCTGCGAACTGGAGTGCGGGGAAACCCGCGAATTGCAGTTGCACCCGGCTCCCCGGCTCCACGATGGCGGCGTCCATGCTGCTCACGAACAGCTCAGCGGCCTGGTCGTCCGTCTCGGGCACGACGAGCGCGAGCTGGTCGCCGGCCGACACCGTCTGGCCCGGCCCTGCTTCGCTCACGCGGGCGATAATCCCGTCGATGGGCGCGCGCACCACGGAGGCCGACTGCCGCCCCTGCGCGTTGTCGAGCCGCAGGTCGAGCTCGGCGCGGCGCGCGTCGAGGGCGCTCGTCATGCGGTCCACGTCGAGGCGGGCCGAGAGCACCTCCTGCCGGGCGGCCTCCTGCTCGGCGGCGGCGGCGATGGAGTCGGCACGCGTCTTTTGGAGGGCGAGTTGCTCGCTCTCGAACGAGCGCAGCGACGTCAGCCCATCGGCGTAGAGCGCCTCGGCGCGGCGGAAGCGCTCGCGTGCGGTGGCCGTCTCCAGCGAGGCGTTCTCCAGGCGGGCCCGTGCAGCGCGGAGTTGCTGCTCCGCCTGCGAGCGCGCCTGGCGGGCGCGCTCCGTCTCCAGCTGCAGCACCCGCAGTTCGCTCGTCCGCGACGCGGCGATGCGCTCCACGAAGCGGTCGTCCAGGAACGACGAACTGATGTCTTCGAGCACGGCGATGGTGTCCCCGGCCGCGACGGCGTCGCCCTCGTCCACGTACCACTGCTGGATGCGCGCGGAGAGCTGCGCCTCGACCGGCTGCGGGCGGGCGTCGGGCGAGAACGCCGTGACGGCTCCGGAGCCCGACACCGTCTGCTGCCACGGCGTCACCATCAGGGCGACGGCCAGCAGCGCGAACGTGACGAACGATCCGAGCATCACCCAAAGCGCCATCTTCGGGGTCTCGGCGGCCTGCAGCGCGCTCGAATGCAACCCGTAGGGCGACTCGTGCGGCGGAATGAATCCTGCCAGTCGCTCCGCCGGAGACCGGGCGTCGCGCCAACTCCAGAGCGGGCGGCTGGTACCGTCAGACGAGGTGGATGAGGACGACATGAGAACGCGGCTTACGGATGGGGCGGTCAAGCGGGCTGGCTGGTGCGCAGCGACGCGACGAGCTGCGGGAAGTGCTCGCAGAGGAAGTCGTCGGGCTCCTGGGCAAGCGCGTGCGGCTTCCCGGTCCACACGACCGATCCGCGGTCGAGCACGATCACGTGGTCGGCGCGCTCGACCGTCTCGGGGTCGTCGTCGGTGACGGTGATGAGCGTCCAGGCCTTGTGGGTGTAGATGCGGTCCATGAGCTTCTGCTTGACCGGCTCCTCGATGCCGTTGAATGCCTCGTCGAGGATGAGCACGCGCGGCTCGCCGATGAGGGCGCGGGCGATCATGATGCGGCGCACGAAGCCCTGGGCGAACTCCAGCCCCGCCGAGGTGACCGCCGTGTTGAGGCCGTCGCGCAGCCCCAGCACGTTGTCCTCCAGGTCGGCCATGTGGAGCGCCTGCTGCATCTCCGGGTAGGTGAAGGGGCGGCCCATCGTGATGTTGTCCTGCAGCGTGCCCTTGAA